>NZ_CADEPK010000084.1 GCF_902829255.1 Metabacillus niabensis
ATTATACTTATAGTATAATTACTAGGGTTAAGGAAAAGGAAAGGATAGGATAGGTGATTTGCATGATGAAGTTTTGTTCAATATTAATCGTATCAATCGTAATGTTCATAATCCCTGTTCTTAATTTAAAGGACCAGCCTGAAGTTGATCCTTTAAAACAAACCTCCTTTACCTCACTACTTTTTGATCATGAATTTGAGATGACCCAAATCGCATCTCTCCTTGAATTGCAAGCATCAAAGCTTTTACTCGCCTATCGAGGATATGATCAGAATGCGATTCAATTAGTATTACATAATCAGCTAGTACTTAATGTAATCGAATTTTTTTCTCACGATAAACCGTTTTTCATTGTGAAGAAATTTCAATCGAATTATCTCATCTAACTAAAAAAAACATATTACAAATTGAAACAAATTCATAATGAAAATAAGGAGAATTTACTTAATGGTTAAAAAAAATCGAATTATTGTCTTTTTTATTTTTCTGATTGCTTTTACAAGTGTAATGGTCGCCTCATCTAGCGGGATATTAAAAAATATTAAGCTAGGTCTTGATTTACAGGGTGGCTTTGAAATACTTTATGAAGTAAATCCTGCTAAAAAGGGACAAGTTATTGACGAGCAGGCACTTGCTGCGACAGCAGAAGCATTAGATAAGCGTGTCAATATTTTAGGTGTAAGTGAGCCGGTTATCCAAATCGAAGGTGATAATCGCATTCGTGTCCAATTAGCTGGAGTCGAGGACCAAAATGAAGCGCGCGAGATTCTATCTACTGAAGCAAATCTATCGTTCCGAGACGCAAATGATAAGCTAATGATGGATGGTACTGACCTAAAAGAGGGTGGAGCGAAGCAAACCTTTGATGAAAATGGAAAGCCTAGCGTTTCGATTGAATTGAAAAGTGCTGACAAATTTAAACAAGTAACACAAGAAATTGTTAATCAAGCACCAAACAATGTGTTAGTTATTTGGCTAGACCATGAAGAAGGAAAGGATTCCTTTGCAGCAGAAAGTCAAAAGGCTAAGCCAAAATATATTTCAGCTCCAGTCGTTAACCAAGTCTTTAGCCAAGATACCGTGTCAATTGTCGGTGATTTTACAGTTGATGAAGCGAAAAATCTTGCAGACATTCTTAATGCAGGGGCATTGCCAGTAAAGCTTGATGAAATTTATTCCACTTCTGTCGGGGCTTCATTCGGACTACAGGCAATGGATAAAACCGTATTTGCAGGGGTAATTGGCGTATTGGCCGTCTTCCTATTTATGATTTTCTATTATAGATTTCCTGGCTTTATCGCTACAATTACGTTAACAGTATACAGTTATTTAACATTATTAGTTTTCGATTGGATGAATGTTGTCTTAACATTACCAGGTATTGCGGCACTTATTTTAGGTGTTGGTATGGCCGTTGACGCGAATATTATCACATATGAGCGGATAAAAGAGGAAATAAAAGTCGGAAAATCGATTAAAGCCGCCTTTAAAGCAGGGAACCAAAGTTCATTTTCTGCTGTTACAGATGCAAACTTAACAACATTATTAGCATCAGCTGTTCTATTCTTTTATGGAACAAGCTCTGTAAAAGGCTTTGCAACAAGCTTAATAATCGGGATTCTCGGAAGCTTTATCACAAACGTATATCTTTCTAGATGGTTACTAGGTCTATGGGTGAAAAGTGGAATCTTTAATAAAAGACCAGGCTGGTTTGGTGTCAAGAAAAAGGAAATACACGATATTTCCGAAAACTTCGATACGCTTGATTTGCCAACTAAATTTGACCGATTTGATTTCGTAAAACACCGTCGTAAGTTTTTTGCGTTCTCTGGCATTTTACTAGTTGCCGGGATTATTTGCTTAGTCGTGCTTCGTTTAAATCTTGGAATTGACTTTACAAGTGGAACAAGAGTGGAGCTGCTTGCAGATAAAACTCTTAATACAGAAATGGTAGCGGATCAGCTTGAAAAACTAGATTTACCTACAGATGATATCGTCATCTCAGGTGATGAGAATAACATGGCTGTTGCTCGTTTCAAAGGTAATCTCTCAAAAGCAGAAATTGCCTCATTAAAGAGCCATTTCACTGATGAATTTGGAGCAGAGCCAAATGTAAGCAGTGTAACACCGACAGTCGGCGAAGAGCTTGCGAAAAACGCAATGAAGGCGTTGCTTATTGCAGTCGTTGGCTTAATCATTTTTGTAACGTTCCGATTTGAGCTTCGCATGGCAGTTGCAGCAGTTATTGCTCTTTTATATGCGACATTCTTTATCATCCCATTCTTTAGCGTTACAGGTCTAGAGGTTGATATTACCTTTATTGCAGCGTTATTAACGGTTGTTGGTTATTCGATTAATGATACAATCGTAACCTTTGACCGAATGCGTGAAAATATGCAGCGCAGAAGGTATTTAAAGACGTACGAGGATATCGTTGATGTCGTGAATACAAGTCTTCGTCAAACATTAGGTCGCTCTGTTAATACAGTATTAATGGTTGCGATAACGGTCATTGCCTTAATGATTTTCGGTAGTGAAGCAATTCGACCATTTTCAATCGCCTTGCTTGTTGGGTTAATTGTTGGAACATATTCTTCTATTTTTATCGCAGCACAGCTCTGGGTAGAATGGAAAAATAAAGAGCTGAAGAAGAAGGGCGTTATTAAAACATTTAAAGAAAAACGTACGTATTCTGATGAACCACAAGTATAATCATTGATAGTAATCAAGAGTTAGACACTTCTATAAGATTGATCAATGCTTGACGACGGTCAATTTATAAGGTGTCTAACTTTTTTGTTGTGTGAAAATTTATTGTTGATTTCTTAGCAATTTAATTGATGGTGAAAAAACATGTAGGGCCTCGGACTGCCCGAAGAAATAATAATCAAGGTTAACAGCTCCTCTTTTATTATTTGGCGGAGGAAGCCTTAGATTATGATCGAGATTTTTTGGAATACTAGGAGTTATCTAGTGGATGAACTTGATAGATAACGTAGAAATATCTAGCTATATTTGGAGGATACATCATGAAAGAGAAAAAATGGGGTCTTTTCATTTTAACATCGTTAGTAGTCGGCAACATGGTAGGCTCCGGAATTTTTATGCTGCCAAGTACGCTTGCTCAGACAGCAAGCCCTTTAGGTGTTACCTTTGCCTGGCTCTTGACAGGAGCTGGAGTTTTGATGATTGCCCTCGTATTTGGCAAATTATCAATGAGAAGACCTGACTTAAAAACTGGACCACAAAGCTATGCGCGGGAATTGTTTGATTCTCCCCGTAAAGGGAATATCGCTGGGTTTTCAATGGTATGGGGATATTGGATTGCGAATTGGATTAGCAATGTTGCAATTATTACTAGCTTTGCCGGATATCTATCAACTTTTTTCCCAATAATGAGAGATCCGTCTATATTATTTGTTTTCGGTAATCAGGAAATTGAGTTAGGAAGATTTGTCACATTTATTATTTGTACTGTTTTGTTATGGGGAACTCACTTTATTTTAGTTACGAATTTAAATGTAGCGGGAAAATTAAATGCCGTTGCGACGATTACAAAAATCATTGGCTTTGCCCTCTTTATTGTCGCAGCCTTATTCACATTTCAAAAAGCCAATCTAGGGGATTTTTACACACCGATTGTAACTTCAGATGGAGAAACCTATGGACTACCGAGTCAAGTGAATATGGCCATTATCTCAACGCTTTGGGCATTTGTCGGAATTGAGTCTGCTGTCATTTTATCGGGAAGAGCGAAATCGCCACGAGATGTAAGTCGGGCAACGGTGTTTGGCTTATTAATTGCATTAGCTATTTATATGGGGATTACATTATTAATTATGGGCGTATTGCCACAAGATGAATTAAGAGCATCTGATAAACCCTTTGTAGATGCCTTATCGGTCATGATTGGCGACAATGGAGCAACTGTTATGGCGTTACTCGCGGTAGTATCTTTATTTGGCTCAACAATCGGCTGGATTCTTTTAAGCGCTGAGGTTCCTTTTCAAGCAGCGACAAAGGGTGTTTTTCCAGCATACTTTGCAAAAGTGAATAAAAAAGGCAACCCGGTTCGTGCCTTAACAATGACAAATGCAATGTCGCAAATATTTATTTTTTCTGTTATCTCTGGGACGATAAGCGAAGCATATACCTTTTTAACAACTTCTGCTACACTGGCCTATCTAATCCCATACTTAGTATCTGCGCTATTCTTCTTAAAGCTTATATTAAAGGGCCAAACCTATGAACTTGATAAACGCCCAAGAATAACAGACGGAATCATCGCGATACTCGCACTAATCTACTCCCTCTGGGTCATCATCTCAGGAGTAGCAGACCTAAAAACATTCCTACTAGGAATCGGACTATTCATCGCCGGAATTGCCCTATACCCAATTCTTAAAGTAGGGGACAGTCCCCCATTAAAATGATTTCTCTCAAACAATGCCCTGTTTATCGAGAATAAGTAGTTTTATGGGGACAGTCCCCATAAAACTAAAATCAGTAAATAGGGAGATGAAAAGTCCATTTTGCAGGGGGAATCCACATATATCGAATCCTAAAATAAAAAAATTAATAAAAAAGGGGGACAGTCCCCAAGTCCACAAAAAGAGCATTTAATTCAGATGATTAAATGCTCTTTCTCATAGGTTAAAATAACAATCTTTAGTTGTGATGTTCATCAATTTATCTATAGCTTCCTTATCTATTTGCCTTTATTAAATAAGCTTCAAACCACTAAATAAAATAATCGTTGCCATCACAGCCTGTAGTGGTTTAGCGGCGACTTTAGTGGATAACTTACTACCAAAGATTACTCCGGGAATAGACCCAATTAAGAGGTTGGCTGTTAGCATGTAATCAACGCTTCCAAAGCTTGCAGTAAGGATACCAGCAACTGTTACTAGTAAAAATGCATGAGCGATATCAGTACCTACAAGTTCCGAAGGCTTTAATTTATACAAATAGAGCATAGCGATCGCGAATAGTGAGCCAGAGCCAATGGATGTTAAACCAACGATAAAGCCGAAAACGACACCTATTAATATCGTTAGAGTCTTCTTCTGATCCAAAGGAAGCAATTGCCAGCGGTTCGGACGGATTTTTTTATCAAAAAATACCCGAATAATAATTGAGATGGCTACAATTGTTAACACATAGCCAAGCGCATGCTTAATAATTTTTTCTTGATGCTCGTGAAATGCTGGAAACATGTAAAGAGTGGTAATTGCAACTACAGCACTAGGAATACTTCCCATCGCCAAATATTTTACCATTTTAAAATTAATCGTTTTTTGCTTCCAATGCTGTCCAACTCCAAATAATTTCGTAATCGAATTGTAAACAAGATCTGTTCCTACTGCGATGGTAGGATTTATCCCTAATGCTATAAGAAGAGGAGTTAACAAGGCAGCTCCACCTACACCAGTTAAACCTACTAAAATGCCAACTGCTAATCCCATTACTACGATACTAACGCTCATTTTGTCTCCTCCTAAAATAAACCCGAGTATATCTATATGATTTTATAACATTCACGAAGGTTAGTAAACAAATATTCTAAATATTTTCACTAAATACTTTATTACAAACACCCAAAATTGGTGAATTTGAAATCTTAAAATGCCTAAGAACTATTTTTTAAAAGAACATCCTGCTTAGTGGAAAACTTATCCAGACGTACCTTTGAAGAGGCTTCACCGCCTGACCAGCTTAAGCTGAGTATCTGTAATCGAAGACAAAAACAGCAAAAGTAATATGTAAAAAGCAACAAGCCTTGTGAAAACAATATGATTAAAAATTGAGGTAACGAGATAATGTATGCTAATATTTTGTTTTAGGGAAGATCTTTATTTCTTATAAGAATGAGGTAATAGAATGTCACCAAAAACAAAGGAATCGAAAAAAATTGCGACATATTCACTAATTATTATGGGTGTGGGATTTATTGCGACAATTCCCTTTCAAGGTTCGATTTGGATCGATTTATTGCAAGGTGGATTTGAGGCTGGGTTAGTCGGTGGTTTAGCCGATTGGTTTGCCGTTACTGCACTATTTCGTCATCCACTTGGCCTGCGTATCCCACATACAGCATTGCTCCCGAATAATCGCCAAAGAGTAACAAATGCGCTCGTATCCATGTTAAAGAATGATTGGCTTTCTAAGGAAAGCATCCAAGACAAGGTGAAGCAAATTTCTTTTACGAACATGTTAATCCCGTTAGTAAAGAAGGAAATCGAAAAGGAGCGCTTTAAAAAGACAATCAGCAAGCTATTAAGGCAAGCAATTGAGTATGTAGAGGTTGAAAAAATAACACCGTTTATTAAAAAACAATTGGAAATGACGATCTCGAATTTAGATTTGAAAAAGCTTTTAGACCGTTTAAGCTCTGTCCTGCTTAAAGAACAGGTGGACGAGAAGGCATTAGATTATGTGTTAAGAGAAGCTGAAACTTGGCTAAGTAAGGAAGAGACAAGCCGTCGTCTTGGAGCTGTGACGATGAACGTTTTAAGCAAGGTTCAAGTTGATGGAGTACTTCAGTTTGCTCTTAAATCGATTCAAAGCTTGCTGAATGAGGAAAAGATGGGGAATATTGTGAAGAACTTATTGATGAGTGGTATCAAAAGTTTAAAGCATGCGGAAGAACCAAATCGAAAAGCACTCATTCAGTATATTCGCAAGCAAATGATTGGAATGAGCGAAAATCAACAGCTCGTTAGTGGAGTCGAAAAATGGCGAGAGAAGCTTTTAGCAAATTGGGAGCCAGATGAACAAATCACAGAGACGCTTAGCAAGATTAAGCAAAATGTTATTGAGATCATTGAAAGCGATGATTTTATAGAACGCTATCTCATGCCGATGACGCAGTATTTACTAGAAAAGGTAGAGGAAAATCAAGAGGCGATCGATTCGTGGATTAAAGTGCAAATCGCGATTCTTGTTGAAAGAAACCACGCACAAATTGGCAATCTCGTTCAAGAGAATTTGGATAAGCTTGATACAGAAACGTTGATAGATATGGTAGAGAATAATGTCGGCAAGGATCTGCAATGGATTCGAGTGAACGGGGCGGTTTGTGGATTCATTATCGGGATAATATTAACAGCAATCCATGGTTTAATAAGTCTCGTATAGAATTAAGATAGCAATTGAAATAAAAACAAAAAAGGCAATACTGCATATCAATAGAGCGGTATTGCCTTTTTGTATTTGTCGAAATACATCGAGACAACAGCTACTTATTTATGAAAATCCCGCTTCGCCAGTTCATGCAAGTTTAACAAAAGCATTTAATAGAAAAGAAATAGAAAACCTTCATATTTTACATGTACACATCGTAGGATGGAAATAGACGTTAAAAAAGGAGGTTAAGACAAAGTTATGAATGCGATTACAATAGTTATTGCTTCGATGTGTATTTTAATGATCGCCTACCGTCTCTATGGAACCTTTATGGCTGTCAAAGTACTAAAGCTGGATGATTCTAAGCCAACGCCTGCGCATGAAGTAAATGATGGCAAAGATTATGTACCGACAAACAAATGGGTCTCATTTGGACATCATTTTGCCGCAATTGCAGCGGCAGGACCTTTAGTTGGACCAATTTTAGCTGCACAATTTGGCTATTTGCCTGGTCTGCTCTGGTTATTAATTGGAGCCGTTATCGGTGGGGCAGTACATGATGCAGTTGTTCTCTTTGCCTCAATGCGGAAAAAAGGAAAATCGTTATCAGAAGTAGCAAAAGAGGAGCTTGGACCTGTTGCTGGATTTTGTACAGGACTTGCGATGCTTTTTATTATCACGATTACAATGGCTGGTTTATCGATGGTTGTTTTGCATGCGCTTGAAAAAAATCCGTGGGGAACCTTTGCTGTAGGAACTACAATTCCGATTGCGATGGGAGTAGGGCTTTATTATAAGAAAACGGGTAATTTAAAATTAGCATCAACCGTAGGCTTTATTTTACTTATGCTCGCGGTTTTTATTGGACCTTCGATTCAAGGGACAGCTTTAGGAGATTTCCTCACGTTTGATTCAAAGACATTGGCACTTATTTTACCTATTTATGCATTCTTTGCCGCAGCATTACCAGTTTGGCTATTGCTTGCACCAAGGGATTATTTAAGCAGCTTTATGAAAATTGGCGTCTTTCTTGCCTTAATTATCGGGGTGTTTATCATTAATCCATCCATCCAATTCCCTGCGGTAACAGAGTTTGTTAACGGTGGCGGTCCAATTTTAGCAGGACCAGTTTGGCCGTTTATTTCAATAACAATTGCCTGCGGGGCGATTTCTGGCTTCCATGCCTTCGTTGGTTCAGGGACAACACCGAAAATGCTCGACAGATGGAGTGATATTAAGGTAGTAGGCTTTGGGGCGATGCTAGTCGAATGCCTTGTTGGTATCATGGCTCTAATTGCAGCAACTGCTTTACAGCCAGCAGATTATTTCGCAATTAATTCTACTCCAGAAGTATTTAAAACATTAGGGATGGAAGTTATTCATTTACCAGAGCTTGCCCGGGAAATTGGCTTAGATTTAGAAGGAAGAACAGGTGGCGCGGTAACTTTGGCAGTTGGGATGACCTATATTTTTACTAGTATCCCATGGTTTGAAAGCCTATCATCCTACTTCTTTCAATTTGTCATTATGTTTGAAGCAGTGTTCATTTTAACTGCGATAGATGCAGGTACACGAGTTGCTCGGTATCTCATTCAAGACTTTTTCGGAGAATTTTATAAACCTTTGAAAAGGACGGAGTGGTTACCAGGGAATATTTTCGCTAGTGCACTAGCCTGTTTGATGTGGGGGTACTTGCTTTATTCAGGAGATATTGGATCGGTATGGGCATTATTCGGTGTTTCAAACCAGCTTATGGCTTCAATTGGATTAATCGTTGGTGCAACTGTCATCTTAAAAATCGCCGACAAACGAAGATATATGTTAACATGTCTCATTCCGCTTGCCTATTTGTTTGTTACCGTTAATTATGCAGGATATTGGATGGTGAAGCATGTTTACTTAAATCCAGCAGCAGCCGGCTATAATGTATTAAACGCTATACTTTCAGTCATTATGCTCATTCTTGGGGTAGTGATCTTTATATCAGCAATTAAAAAATGGCTAGAAATCTGGAATACGCCACGCAGACAGCTAGAGGCTACTTATTAAGTAAGAAAAAAAGCTAGGGTTGGGCTCCACACGAAGATACCCAACCCTAGTTTTTAAATGATTTCCATATATCTAAATCCGTAAATAGAACCTATCGTCAATGCAATTGTCCAAATTGCGAGACTGATAGCAAGCCACATAATAACCCATCTACGAGATGAACCGAAAGTCAATGCTAATACGGCTGCTAGGTCTGTACCAACTAATCCTGGTGCGAGTATTGCTAACCCCGGGAGACCATACCGTTCCCATAGCCGTCTCGCCCTTGTTTCCCTTTTGGTTGGACCAGTAATCCCCTTTTTTGCTCTTCTTTTTTCTCGCCACTTTGAGAACTGTTTAAAAAAGAGTCCTAAAATGACGACCATAAGAAAGTTTCCTGCAAAACCAATAATCCCTACGGCAATAGGATTCAGCCCTAACCCAACCCCAAGTGGGACAACAATGAATACATCTAATAGCGGTGCTGCTGCAAGTAAAAATAATACTATATATTGCCAAATTCCTTCCGACTGTTGCAACCATTCCATCATAAGTTTAAATCCTCCAATTTTTATCTGTAATTACCTATACGTGTAATTTGAGAAAAAGTTTCATAAATTCCAAATAGTGTATCATTTGTTATGAAATAGAATGGAATAAGGATAGTGTGCACTATTGTAACAAGGCATTTGATGATGGCAGAAAGCAAAAAACACAACAAGATGTAACATATATATTGAATTATGTAATATATATGTTACTATTTTAGTGGGAGGGATGAAAAAGTTTGGAAAATAAAGTTAAAATAGCCCGTGTACAAGTTGGTTTAACACAGCAACAATTGGCTGATCAAATCGGTGTCACTCGCCAAACAATTAGTTTAATTGAAAAAGGGAAATATAATCCAACCTTAAAGCTCTGTCTTGATATTTGTTATGCAGTTAATAAAACGCTTGATGAAATATTTTGGAAGGAAAAGGAGAATGGGGAGAATGAAAAAAATAACAGATGAACGCTTAATCTTGCAAAATTTAAAAAATATTCGATTTGCCTACGTGATTCAAACTGCTGGAATTATTGGGATACTAGGCTTTGACTTCATAACTAATGGACTAGAAGGTATGAGAGAAAATCCTTTATGGCTTGTATTCATGATAACAACGGTCATTTCTCTCTATTTATCGATGAATATTAGTGTAGACCATGAAAAAAGCAATAAAGCCCCGAAAAAGGGTTTGACGATTTCACTTCTTGTAGCAGTCATGATCTCTTCAGTAGTTGGCTTTCTCGTAACATTAACAGATGGATATACAATAAATGATGGTTTGGTGGCTGGAGGGATATTATTTCTATGTAGCCTTGTGCCAGTCTTTTATATCTACTATTTACGAACAAAGCAAGAGGATGATTATGACGAATAAAAAGGGAAACCTACTAAAAAGTGATAAGTTTCCCCTTTTTGATATATGCTTGAAATTGATTTGACTTGTATAAATCATATTTTTATACATAAACATACAATTTACGTACTTGCTATTTCTTAAGTAAGTCGATACTTTTCTTTTAGTGATTCTGGTGCCATTTGAATCGTTCTCTGCAAAATAAAGGTAGCGATCACAACATCATCAAAAATTCCTAATACAAGTAAAAAGTCAGGAATCAAATCATATGGGAAAAAGATATAGACAAGCAACAAGATGACTGAAATGCCTTTTTTGCGAAAAGGTACTTCCTTTGAGAGGAAAAACTCCTTTAAGAACGGGATGAATTTCCAAAACGTCAGGATAAATTTTATTCTTTTAAAAAATTTGAACAAGTAAATCACTCTTTCTTAGTAGGTATACTAATGAATATATTTTCTAGGATGATTGTATTTTAGTAGATTTTTTTAGTATGCCCAATTTCCTTTTTATCTGAAAGGAGAAACCCTCTTATTATTAGATGACTTGAATAATATCCTGGTCTTTGCTTTCAACACCTTTATTAAACGTTAATTTTGTTTTAAAGCGATAGGATATCGTTTCTGATGAACATGGGATATCCTCAGGTAACTTGAACGTAAATGACACCTGGCTATCTTCCTCTGAATTGATTTGCTTTGATGACAATACCATTGCTGTATCAAGGACTTTTTCTTCACCTGTTTTTTGATTTAACAAGACTAAATCACATTCAATTCTTTTTAATTTCTGTTCAATTGTTCCGCCTTTAATATAAAAGTATCCGTTAATTAATTCGCCCTTTTTATAGGTTTCCTTTGGCAAAATAAGATCAATCATCGCAGATCCAACACCTAAAAGTGACATATATTTCCTAAGTAACATACGTTTGTTTTCCTCCTAAATTTTTGTAGTCTTTTCATCTATTATCGTTAATGCTTCGATGTTTTTCTGTAATTTAAGTTACACCTTTCATTCTCCTTTATCGGATCTAGGTAGAGTTAGAAGGTATAAAAAAACCTTTACCGATTGAGGTAAAGGTTTTAGATACAAATAAAGACCTTTACCGTTAAGTAAAGGTCTTGCTAACAACGTTTGCGTTGCCAACATAGCCGAGAGTGATAAAAACACTCTGTAATGACGACTTTGTTGTAAAAGCTACTCCCCTTTAGGAGATCCGATATTGATTTGAGAATATCATAAAATATTTTTCTATCAGCGTCAATAGGTTTTTGAATATTTATTAGGTAATTTGTGACAAAAATGTTAATCGCTTCACGCGGTGAATTTAATCACTCTTTGTTTTAAAAATTTTTTTGCGATAATATGAATGTTGAAGAAAAGGTTAAGAGATTTTAGGAGGATCATAAAATGAGTAAGTCGATGATAACAGCTACATTTGGTTCAATCCAGTGGTTGTTTTTTATTTTTGCAAATGTAGTAGTAGTCCCGATTTCAATAGGGGCTGCATTTGATATTCCAGCATATGAGGTCGCAACAATCCAACGCAGCTCATTTATTTTTACGGGAATTGCATGCATTCTGCAGGGGGTGTGGGGGCATCGCTATCCGATTATGGAAGGTCCTTCAGGAGTAATATGGGGACTTGTTCTAAATTTATGCTTTTCGGCCTCATCGCTAGGTATGAGCTTAGAGGAAATCGGTGGCGGGATTGCAACAGGGATGATACTAGCAGGAATTTTTACAATGATTCTTGCAATCTTTAATCTGTTTCCGCTAATCAATAAAATTTTAACACCAACAGTCATGAGTGTTTATTTATTTTTACTTACCTTTCAATTAGTATTTACCTTTTTTACAGGGATGCTAAAAATAAATGATAACGGAAAGCTAGATCTCCCTATTTCACTTTTTTCAATTGTGATCGTCATCTTTGTCTGTTTGTTAAATATATTAGGAAAGAAAGCAATTAGTAATTTTTCAATCCTTATCGGGATGATAGTAGGATGGATTGGCTATGATCTATTATTTCCGGAAAATATAGCGATGGCGAGCAAAGCAAGCTCACTCACCTTGTTCCCGTTTGGGC
>NZ_CADEPK010000085.1 GCF_902829255.1 Metabacillus niabensis
AATAATGATAGTGGCAGTTGAATGAATCCTTGGATAATTGCAACTTTCTTTATATATTGATTTAATTTTGGAGCCTCATTAGTTTCAAATAAAGAGTTAGGGACAATAAAAAATAAATATCCATCTTCTTTCGTATGTTTCATGCTCTGTTCTATAAAAAGATGGTGTGAATAGGAGTGTCCTTCATCCGCCTTCAGTTCATAATTTGATGCTTCTACATCATTTGGATAATACCCTACAGGTAAATCACAAATAGTCACATCTACAGGATCGATTAATAATCTTTCTAAGCTATCCTGATTGTAGAACTGAATAGGGTGTTCCTGAAGATTTGCCTGAATATATGCTAGTTTAATTAACAGGTCATCAACATCTACACCATAGCTTGTTATCTCTTCAACTGTTGAAAGATAATTTAGAATAGTTGTAAGTAAATTCCCAGTTCCGACGGCAGGATCTAAAATTGAAAGTTCCTTTTTACCATCAATAAATTTACTAACTAAATACCCTAAAAATAACCCAATCGTATCTGGTGTCATTTGATGATTTGGATGAGCCCCATCTTTAAGCCCCTTTAATATTGCTAATTGATAGGCTTTTCGAATTTCTTCCTTCTCAAAGGAATTTATATCGATTGATTCATATTTACGCTTAATATTTTTTATAGTTACTTCACTCATATCCTCTTGGAGAATTGCTCCTTGAAACATGTTTTCTCCTGTTTCAGCTACCGCTTCTATATAAGTTAATTGACATTCCTTCGCAATAAGTTCAGCCGTTTCATTTATCACTGCAAACAAATTTTCTAATTTAGAAACTGTCTTCATTTCATTTCCTCCTCACCATCATACATAACCATTTTAGACATTGCTTAACTACAAGTCAAAAAATAAGAAGATTGGCGAGGATAAAAGATGGACACCAATCTACTTCCATCAAAAAAGACCGCCAAAAACGGCAGTCTTTTTTACAAATTATTTATTATTGTGCAGCTTTAGCAGCTTCAAGAGCAGCTTCGTAATTTGGATGATTTGTTGCCTCACTTACATACTCTACATATGTTACTTTATCATTTGCATCTACAACAAAAACAGCACGTGCTAATAAGCGTAATTCCTTAATGTGAACGCCATAAGCCTCACCGAATGAAAGATCGCGATGGTCCGAAAGTGTTTGTACATTTTCTAATCCGTTTGAAGCACACCATCTTTTTTGAGCAAATGGAAGATCTACACTAATTGTTAAAATTTCTACATTCTCTAATTTTGATCCTTCTTCATTAAAACGACGAGTTTGTGCATCACATACTCCGGTATCAATTGAAGGTACAACAGAAATCAAGCGTACCTTGCCCTTCGTATCCGCTAAAGTAACTGGTGCTAAGTCATTTGATAGAACCGTAAAATCAGGTGCAGTATCCCCCACTTTCACTTCATTTCCTAATAAAGTAACAGGGCTGTTTTTAAATGTAATTGAAGCCATTCCAAATTCCTCCTTTTAATTATGTACAGTGTAAATATAGCCTAGGTTTTCTCAATGATCAAATATTATGTTTACTTTTCTATTATTTCATCCTTCAACCAATTTGCCAATTACTAAAAATGAAATTCTTTTAACAACAAATCTAATAGAACAGCTAGTTCAGCAAATAAGCGTTCCATCTATTAAACAGCATTAAACAATATAGCATAAACCATCAAAAAAATAACTGCCTTAAGGGCAGTTAAAATTCTAAATCTTCTTTCTTCTGATTTTGATTTTGATTTTGATTAGCTTGATCACCAGAAGATTTATTGTCTTTATTCTTTTTAAACATTCCTTGAATTTTCTCAACGGTTTGAGGGGCCGCCTCAAGTATTTTTTCATATAGATGTGTACTTTCATCTAAATGTAGCATTTTTACCCCAGTAGAAGAAACAATTAAAAAGGCTATCGGTGTTATTGAGACTCCTCCACCGCTTCCGCCTCCAAATGGTAGCTTTGGTGAACTTCCTTCACCGCCACTATCACCATTCGATGCATTAAATTCACTTCCACCTGCTGCGAAACCGAAACCAACCTTTGAAACGGTTAATATTACACTTCCATCAGGTGTTTCAACTGGGTCACCAACGATTGTATTGACATCAATCATTTGTTTTAAGTTTTCCATGGCTGTTTTCATTAGGCCTTGGATTGGATGATCACTCATGTAGTATAGCCTCCTTTAGTTATCTAAAAAACCTGTCATTGTTCATAATTGTTGGAATCAATTAGACCAAATACTTATGATTGATTTGTATATGTTGAAAATTGTTTGCTTTTAAGCTTTGGTCTTCCGCCTTTCCAATATTTTATGAACTGTATACCCGCGTAAATAGCTTGCCCGATCCGAAATTGAAACATACATTCAAGTTTCATGCGAGAGCATACTTGATTGAATTCTGGTGTAATCGTCACATATGGGGTGGTTTTCACCTTCATATATTTCCCAATCAAGCTAATCACTCCACCTTTAATACCCCAGGCTGCACCAGTTATGATGCCGGTATGTGCTGCGTCACCTACACCTAACTGTGAATGCCATTCAAGCTTTATCACCTTTACTTTCTTTAAGAAGGAGCGAATAATACCGTGTAACCCCACAATATGTTGGGTTATTTCTCTAATGTCCTGCATGAAATGTAATGATTCCTCTGGAGTTACCTTTTCGGTTCCCTTTGCAACTGAATCATTGTTCTTTTCCTTCCCGACATTTTGCTTTTGTTTAACGACCAGATTAGCATCATCATCTATTTTCACAAGGGGAATCTCAATCGTATATCTTATTAAGCCAAACCAAGCACGCAGCTTAATTTTAAAATGATTATTGTCTTCTACATGTTGTATATCTACTGTTATTGTTAACTTTGTACAAAGAATGAGAATTATGAGGAAAAGAAATAGTAATAATAGATAAAAAATCCAATGCATCTTTTTCACATCCCTTCAAATTTCCATTATCACCTCCGAATTAAAAAATAAACCTTTTTATGCCATGAAAAAAAGCCTACTTTATAAAACAGTAGACTTTTTGTTTATTTCTTTTGTTACCTTTCCTGAGTATCTTCCAATAAATTTTTTCACTCATTCAGATTACGCAAATGTTTTGTATACAACTTTTCATGAAAAACCTGAGTATCCGCAAAAATATCATGCAGACCTTGTTTTTTCGGTGTAAATGCAACGACTAAATAAAGTATCCAAATTGTCTTTGAAATATATCGGCCAATCAATTCACGAAATAAAATTGTACCCCAATCTAACGTATTCGTCTTTGTTGAAACAACTTTAATTCCAAATATCATTTTACCTAAAGTTTGTTGAAAATACTTTGTCATAAGTACAAAATAGGCAAAAAAGATAAGAGATGCTGCAATTGACATTGGTGAAAAAATAAACCATTTCCCATCCCAGCCCAACAGATTAAATAACGGATTAACAATCATTCGATTAATACTACCGATAACAATTAAATCAATAATGTATGCCCAAAATCGAATCCAAAATCCAGCTAGAAGATGTTGATAATCTGAAATATGCTTCTTGTCTACCAGTAGATTCAAATGGTTGCTATTTTCATGATTTTCTATAGTTACATCCATCATCATCCCTCCTTATTCAGAATATAAATACATTAGTCTCGGAGAGTTTGAATTGGACATGAATTGATAAAGATTTTCAATCTCCTTATCGCCATTAAAAACTTTCCCAACACTCATCGATAATAAAGAATCTAAACCTAAGGATGAGCCATATTCAATGACCTGTGCATTTTCTATTTTCAAGTCCTTTTTCATTGCCGCAACAGTATCATCAAAATATCCAAGTTCATCAATTAAATTATTTTCCTTAGCTTGTCTACCATCGTAAATTCGCCCATCTGCAATTTTGCGAACATCTTCCTCTGATAACGAACGACCCTCTGCTATTACATTAACAAATCCTTGATACGCATTATCAACCATTGCTTGTAGAATTTTTCTCTCTTCCTCAGTCATTTCCCGTGTCGGGGAAAAAATATCTTTATATGGACCGCTTTTAATCGTTTCAACCTTTACACCAAATTTTTCTGCTAGTTCTCCATAATTAACTGACTGCATGATTACTCCTAAGGAACCTGTTAACGTATCAGGAGCAGCAAAAATTTTGTCTGCTGCAGTTGAAATATAATAGCCTCCTGATGCAGCTTGCGTCCCCATTGACACATATACCGGTTTCTTACTTTTTTCCTTTAATTCAATTAATTTCTTATGTATTTCAGCACTTTCAACAACACCGCCACCAGGTGAATTTACTCTAAGAATTACACCTTTTATGTGATTATCCTCACCTGCTGCCTCTATCATATCGAGAAACGTTTGATGGTTATAGCCTGGTGAGCTAAAAAAGGAAGTCACGTCCTCACCTGTATCCTGGATAACTCCATTAACGTTTAAAACTAAAATTTTATCAAGGCTCGTCCCCTCCTCAATAACCTCCTCTGAAAATTCAGCGTTTGCAGCAGCAAATGCTTCTGAAAACATTTCACTCTGATTTAAGAATGTAAAGGTAGTGCTAATAATAATTGAAAAGACGAACAATCCTGCCGCAATCCCAATTGCTCCCCATCTTTTACCATTCATACTTTCATCTCCTCCTTTATCAAATTATTATTTTCCATTGCTAGTGATCATTTTATTAGATAAAAGTGGTAAACTAAACAACATATAGTATTGTATCATTTTCATTAACAAAAGTGGAGAAATCACCCAATTATGAGGAGGTTTTAGGTCATGTCAGATCGTCGTAATGTATATTTTTTCTACAAAAAAGAGGATGTTCTCTTAGAAAAAGTCAATTCTATCATTGAGTTAGCAAAGGAGAATGATTTTCGAATAGTCGAAGATCATACAGTAGCAAATATTATTGTCAGCATTGGAGGAGATGGTGCTTTTCTTCAAGCTGTACGTAAAACAAATTTCCGCTCAGATTGTCTCTATGTAGGAATTGGTATTGATGAAACATTAAGCTTATATTGTGATTTCCATCTTGATGATCGTGATAAAATGATACAAGCTATTAAAGAGTCTCAAATTGAAGTAAGACGCTACCCTGTTCTTGAAGTAAAAGTTGATGATACGACATCTTTTAAATGTTTAAACGAATGTTCAATTCGTTCAAGTATTATTAAAACATTTGTTATTGATGTTTTTATTGATGAGTTACATTTTGAGACGTTTCGAGGTGATGGCATGTTAATTGCTACTCCAACGGGAAGTACAGCCTATAATAAATCAGTAAACGGTGCTGTTGTCGACCCAATGTTACGTTGTATTCAAGTAAGTGAGCTTGCTAGTTTGAATAATAATTTGTACCGCACTCTTGGTTCCTCGTTTATTTTAAGTGATAACCGAAATTTAACATTAAAGATTGTTCAAGATGGGAATGATTACCCAATTATCGGCATGGATAATGAAGCGTTAAGCATCCGTCACGTAAAAAAATTAGAATATAAACTAAGTGATACACCGATAAAAACAGTAAAATTAAAAGACAATTCCTATTGGGAAAAGGTAAAAAGAACCTTTTTATAAAAGTTTAAGATTACATAATTCATATCTCAAAGAGACTAATTTAGTCTCTTTGTTTTTATTTAAGCGTTATTAATCTTGTTATTTATTTCCTCCTTGCAGTGTTTGCTTTCGGTCAGAAAGCCGCCTCGGCGTTTGATAATCATCAAAAAGTAATCATGCGAAGTTAAATTATATGAAAAAGGACTTAAGATACGAATTCTTAAGTCCTTTAATATAATTACTTTTGTAATTTCATATCAATTTCACGTTGTCGCAATTCAATACGACGAATTTTTCCTGAAGTTGTTTTTGGTAATTCATTTGTAAATTCAATTTCTCGTGGATATTTATATGGTGCTGTTAATTGTTTTACATGATTTTGAAGCTTACGAATAAGCTCTGGGTCCTTTTGATTTTCCGGATTTCTTAACACAACATATGCTTTTACTACATTTCCTCTAATTTCATCAGGACTAGCAACAACAGCACACTCTTTTACTAAAGGATGTTTCACTAGAGCATCCTCAACTTCAAACGGCCCAATAGTATAGCCAGAACTTATGATAATATCATCGCTTCTTCCTTCAAACCAAAAGTAGCCATCTTCATCCATTCTTGCACGGTCACCTGTTACAAAGTAATCTTTTCTATATTGTTTAGCTGTTCGCTCAAAGTCTTTGTAATATTCTTTAAACAATGCTGGTGTATCTTTATGCACAGCGATATCTCCTATTTCATTAACTGCACATGGCTCACCTTCATCATTGATAATGACGACTTCATTTCCTGGTGTTGGCTTTCCCATTGATCCAGGCTTGATGTCCATTTCTTTTAAAACACCTACTAATAATGTACTCTCAGTTTGACCATAGCCGTCACGAACCTTTACATTGAACTTTCGCATAAATGTATCGATTACTTCACGGTTCAATGGTTCACCAGCTGATACTGCACTATGTAAGGTAGCTAATGAATAGTTTTCTAAATGTTCTACCTTTGCCATTAAGCGATACTCTGTCGGGGTACAGCACAATACGTTTACTTTGTACTCATCCAAAAGTGCTAAATATTTTTCAGGCTCAAATCTTCCATAATATACAAAGCCAGTTGCTCCTGAGCCTAAGACAGATAAGAAAGGACTCCAAACCCATTTTTGCCAGCCTGGCCCTGCAGTTGCCCAAACGATATCATCTTCATTAATACTTAGCCAATTTTTTGCTGCTGTTCTTAAATGAGCATACGCCCAGCCATGTGTATGAACTACACCTTTAGGATTACCAGTTGTTCCTGAAGTATAAGATATAAAGGCGGTACTTGTTGCCTTTGTTTTAACAATTTCCATTTCTGAACTTTGTTTAGCTGCTAGTTCCTCTAACGAAAACCAATCAGCTTCATTACCCTCAACTACAAATTTAACTAACTCGTTATATTCAGAAATTCCTTTAAATTCACTTGTATATAATCCATAGCTAATAATCGCTTTTACATCACCATGTGTTACTCGATATTGCAAATCTTTTGTACGCAACATTTCTGAGCTAGGTATGACAACTAAGCCTGCTTTTAATGCACCAAGATATACCGCATACGCTTCAATAATTCTTGGAATAACAACAAGAACTTTATCACCTTTTGTTAATCCTTTATTCATAAAGGCATTTCCTATCTGATTTGCCTTTTTCATTAATGCATGGTAAGTAATCTCTTTCTTTTCACCTTTATCATTTTCCCATTTTAATGCAATTTTTGTTGGCTCAGCCGAAAATTTTTCAATCTCTTCAACGAGATTGTAGTTAATCGGTGCAAGCAGCTCATCTCTTACCATAATTTCATCTCCTAATTTTTTAGTACCTTATTATTATACCTGATAATAAAAATAAATGAAATAATGATGCTTGCCTAGAGGAAATGGAATAGGTAAATCCAAAACTTGAAGAAGAGCATATAAATATGTAAGACATACCGGAATATTTAATCGTTTTTATACATCAAAAAGAGCAGGGAATATCCCTACTCTTCGTAGCCATTATCTATTAAATTATTGTTGTTGGAAAGAACCGCTCATTTGTTGTTGAGCAAAAGATACTAAACGCTTAGTGATTTCACCACCAACTGAACCGTTAGCACGTGAAGTAGTTTCTGCACCTAAGTTAACACCGAACTCAGAAGCGATTTCAAGTTTCATTTGGTCGATAGCTTGTTGTGCACCAGCGACTAATAATTGGTTACTGTTGTTGTTTTGTGCCATGTGTATCACCTCCTTGTGAGTATAGAATGTGTAATACACACGGCCATCATTCATCATATTATATGGTAAATATTCACATAGATTTCAGCAAAAGAATGACCTACTTATTATGCAAAGTCATTCATCCCTTTAAAATAAATGGGAAAATTCATCTTCTTTATTTTTTGTAATGATCATTGTTTCAACACGATTTACTGCTTCCATGACAAGCTCATCAAAATCAACAAAGCTTTCAAATCTTGATACTTTCTCAAGCTTTGGCTTTGTTTTAGGACTTGCAGGAGTGAAAATAGTACAGCAATCCTCAAATGGACGTACTGAAATATCATGTGTACCTATTTGTTTAGCGATTTCGATTATTTCCAATTTATCCATTGTTATAAGCGGTCGTAAGATTGGTGTACTTGTTACATCATTTATTGCAACCATACTTTCTAACGTTTGACTCGCTACTTGTCCAAGGCTTTCACCAGTTATTAAAGCTAGAGCCTGCTGCTTTTCTCTCAATATATCAGCAATTTTTAGCATCATTCTTCTAGTTGACGTCATTGTGTAATTTTCCGGTACTTGTGCTTGAATTTTTTCTTGAATAGCTGTAAATGGAACAATATGCAATTTGATACTTCCACCGAATACCGTTAATTCCTTTGTTAAATCGATTACTTTTTGCTTTGCACGCTCACTCGTATATGGAGGGCTAAAAAAGTGGATAACCTCTAATTCTACCCCTCTTTTTAACGATAAATATCCTGCTACAGGACTATCGATTCCTCCAGATAATAAAAGCATCCCTTTTCCACTAGAACCAACCGGTAGCCCACCAGCACCTTTGTAATCATAACAAGTAAGATAGGTTGCTTCTTTTCGAACCTCAACTCGAAGATTGATCGTTGGATTTTTTACATCTACAGTCAAATCCTCGGTATTGATTAAAATATGACTTCCGATTTGGTAATTCAATTCATTTGTATCAAGCGGAAATTGCTTGTTTGCACGTTTAGCTGTAACCTTAAACGTATCATGACGTTGATAGAGACTTTTGATTGCTTCTAATGCCTTTTCCTTGATAATATTGATATCACTTTCACATTTAATAGCAAGACTAAACGATTGAATTCCAAAGACATATTGGAGTCTTTCGATAATTTCTTCATGACGTTCATTATTAAGGTGAAGATAAAGTCTATCACGTGTCCCTTCATAATCTAAACCTGGGAAATCTGCTAGAACTTCTTTTATATTTCTTTTTAAACGGTCAACAAAGATACGACGATTTCTTCCTTTTGTAGATATTTCTCCATATCTTATTAAAATGTGATCAAAATTCATATTTTTACCTCATTACTTTTGATAATTTTATAATTCCATCTGAAAGTCTTTCGATAAACGGAGCTATTATTTCCTTCGATTGCTCAAATGAAAGACTAACCCTTATAGAGCTTGTAGCAATGTCTTGAGACTTGTTCATCGCTACAAGCGTATGACTAATTGACTTTCTACGCGATGAACAAGCAGATGTTGTTGAAACAAATATATTATGTTCCGATAAATAATGGACTAACACTTCAGCTTTAACTTTCGGCACCGAAAAATTAATAATATGCGGTGCTACCTGTTCAAATGGTGTGTTGACAATAACACCATCCATCTTTATTAATTCCCTCATCAACCTAGTCTGAATCTCTTTTAAAGTAGATTGTTTTTCTTTGAATTGCTCCATCGACATTCTTAATGCCTTTGCAAGGGCAATATTTCCTGCGAGACTTTCTGTCCCTGAACGCAGCTGCAACTCCTGAGAACCACCAGTAAATATCGGTAAAAGCTGGACACCTTTTCTTACAAATAATGCGCCCGTTCCATTTAACCCATGAAATTTATGTCCAGAAATTGTGCAAAGATCAATATTCACCCGTTTAAAGTCAAGCGGCACCTTCGCTACTCCTTGAACATGATCAACATGAAACAGGATATTTGGATAAGCTCTCAAAAGCTCACCTATTTCATTTATTGGCTGGATTGTTCCAACTTCATTATTTACATGCATAATCGATACAAGAATTGTGTCATCCCGTAATTCTTGTTTTAACTTGTCACAAGTAACATATCCATGTTCATCTACCGGTAAATAGGTTACTTCAAATCCAAATACTTCTTCTAATTGCTTAAATGTTTCTAGTACAGAGGGGTGCTCGATAAGGGAAGTGATTAAATGTTTCCCATTATTCTTGTTTGCAAATGCTGCCCCTTTAATCGCAAGGTTGTTTCCTTCCGTTCCTCCAGATGTAAATACAATCTCTTGCTCGTCAACACCTAATAAGTGTGCAACTTGTTTTCTCGTTTCAGTCAAAAGTGATTCTGCTTCACTTCCAAGTTTATGTAAGGAAGAAGGATTAGCAAAATAGTCCTTTGTCACTTGTGTAAATGTCGATATGACTTCAGGATATGGCATTGTAGTCGCACTATTATCTAAATACAACATTTTCGTTCCTCTTTCCAAATCAAAGTTAAAATTTTATCTGTCAATTTAAAAGTTTATGCTAATTTGTAATCATACCATATCGTTATGTGAAAAGAAAAAGATAGCTACCTCGAACAAAATCAGTCTAAACAAAGAAACAACATTAAAAAATAAAAAATACAGGTATGTCTTAAATAAAAGTTCATTTCTTTTATCTTTAGGACATCCCTGTATAGTTGATCATTCACGTTTGATCATTTATTAAAATCTTAATTTTCTTTAATGCACCAGGCTCAACCTGTTCAAGTGCACTTGCAGCCATTTCTAAAGACTTGCCATATTCTGAATTTCGAAACAACATTTCGGCTTCAGAAAACGATGAGGAAAGCTGCCTATTACGACTTCTATACCTGTTACCGTATTGGATGACTTGTTCCACGAGAAAGACTTGTTCAATAAGTTCCTCGGCAGTATTTTTAAATTCCTCCACCGTTTGTACCGTTTCCTCGAGTAATTTATTTACTGTAGTCATGTTCAATGGAATTTCTTCTAATTTCTCAGTAACCTTTTGGACCTCACGCTTAGCCTTATCTATTAGTTTAACGAAGTCTTCCGGTAAACCAGGAATATTGCTTTGCTGAACATTTCTAATCGTTTCTAGTAGGATTTGCTTTAAATGATTTAGACGCTCACGAGCCTCTAATTCGTCCTTCCTTAATGTTTGAAGCATTTCTCTATACTCATTATGTTCCTCAAACAGTTTATTAATTTGCTTTTCGATCTCTTCAAGCTCTTCTTTCATTATAGAATGTGCTACATGATCACTATCTAAACTTTGTTTAATATGTGCAAATTTCTTCTCTATTTGAGAAATCTGTTTTTCGATTAGTTTTTGCTTGTCTACTTCATTTTCAGAAAGCCGGTAACTTTGTTTTACTAATTCAGTTTCTTCTAATGTAGCCATTTTTTGTTCTGTTAATTTTGTTAATTTTTCATCGATAGTGCTTTTCTTTTGCTTTACAAATTGACTAGCTTCTACCTCTTTTTCAAGTAAATCATATATAGAATCGATTGCAATTTGCATTCCTTGAAGAGCCTCTGCAACTTCCTCTATCTCCGTTTCTTCAATTTGTTTACGGAATCCCTCTAATTGTTTTTTCATTCTCTCTATTTCTTGATCAACTTGGATATGTTCGAGAAAGTAACCATTTCCCACCATTTCTTTATAGCCATCTTCTAGCTCACTTAATAGATTAGGTTTTGTTATATTACAATCTGTTAAAAGCTTTGGTATTTCATTAACTTTTATTTGAAGAGCATTCAATTCTGATTTTAAACCTACTAATATTTTTCTTGCTGACAAATAATTTCCTTCATTTGTTTCTGAATCAAATTCCTTAAGAGAATCTGATATACCGGACAAAATTTGATC
This sequence comes from Metabacillus niabensis, assembly GCF_902829255.1. GTDB lineage: Bacteria > Bacillota > Bacilli > Bacillales > Bacillaceae > Metabacillus > Metabacillus niabensis. The sequence goes on from NZ_CADEPK010000085.1 coordinate 11,712, forward strand.
TAGCTTGTCATATGCTTTGCCAAATTGATGACTATGTGCCAATAACGTCTTTCTTAACTTTTTATATAATTCCTTTACTTCTTCACTTTCAACTTTATTTTTTTCTTCACTGGTAACTAGTTCATTAATTTCCTCAATAATTTTATCAATATTTTCATCTACAGTTATGAGAACATTTTCAATATGTTGAAGAACCTCTTTGGATTTTTTGAAACGATATTTATCAGCTAATTCCTCCGCTTCATAAAGAAGTTCCTCTACTTCTGGTAATTGGGTTGTAATGATTTCATCCCACTCACTTCTCCATTGTTCAAATAGTTCTTCAGCTTGACCAATCATTTTCAATTCTTTTACCTTGGATAATTCGTCAATAATTGACCTGTTCATAATTTCGATTTTCCAAGCTTCTAATCGGTCCACATCTTTATAAATATTTCTTCGTAATATGTATCCAACACCAAACAATATACATAAAAGAAGGATAAGTCCAATAATAACTTCCATAATGAGCCCCCTCGTTGTTACACAAAATCGTCATGACAGGAAAAAAACTCCCCACTGATGAAAGTTTCAACATCATGCTGATAAGCGTTATCGTGTCTATTATTAAAGATCATTTCTATCTCATTTATCGACTATGTTAAACACTTATTTACCGTTTCTACAAGTGTTCGTTTAAATCCGTAAAGTACTAATTCTATTAGTAGCTCCAATAGCCTCTATGTTTAATGAAGTTCGTCTAATAACTATATTAAATAACTACTTTGATTTAATATAGTTTCGGATCCATTCCGTTCTAAGAGATATGTACAATTTTTTAATGTTATTTCAATGTATTTATGATACCATGTAAACGACAATTTTTGACCAGAAATTTAATTTTTTTTGCATAATTTGTCCTACAAACTGGGAGAATTTTATTT
>NZ_CADEPK010000086.1 GCF_902829255.1 Metabacillus niabensis
GGTTTATAAATTGTTAATAAAAGTAATACTTAAATGTTCATTATTAGAACTCAATCAGGATGTCTCTAAAATAGAACCCTTTAATTACTTCACTTGTTATATTATTACAAAGGGTGATATTTATTATGGTGGAATTAGAAATAGCAAAGTCATGTATATTAGAACAAATATACAGCCAACTTGAAGATGACCTAAAACATGGTATTAAAGCAGAAAGATATTGGTTAGAAGTACTGAATAAAGAGTACCTTGAATCTTTTGCATACTTTGAAATTCTAAAAGCAAGTCATCAAATCAACGATGATGTGGAATTTTCTAAGTTCGTTAGGGGAATCTTAGAATTTGTTAATCTAAAAAGAAATGAGATTTTATTTGAAAGATAGTACCTATATAAGAAAAAAGTAATTTATCATGGGGAAAGTGAAAATGGTTTTTTTAAAAAAGAAGCAGGTGAAACAATTCACCTGTTTAATACATACACACTTTTATTGATATAACCACCACGACTAGAATGCCTTTTTTATATTTAACAGAATTGAAACATACTTTGTACATGAAGATAGAGAAATTTGATGGTAATAATTTCTATAGTTAATTTTTAAAAGAAAATAACACACAAAAGTCAAACCGGATCATTATCCACATTAACAAAAGACTCCATCGCCTGCTCCAAAGCATTATGCGCCTGCCCAAACGCTGATGACGGTGCAAAATCCTTCGCAGTATCCATATGTGCAATCGAATGCTGTGCTTGAATTAACGCAGTAATCACATTTTCAATCATTGTTCCTTTATCACCGTATTGCTCCTTAGCTTCCTGAAGCTGTTTAATTGTGTCGGTTAAGTCAGCGGACTCGGGGTTTTCGTAAGCCTTTTCTACGTTTTTGATTGCGGACTCGATTATTTCCTTCATTATTTTTGTTGCTTCCTTTCTATAGTGGATTTCCACCTAGTAGTTTGACCGAACAACTGGATCGTATACATTGATTTTTTCGTATGGATGGAATCGAGTATCATGTCCATTTCATCGTTTCTTTTCCCTTGATTCATTTATCTATGGTATCAATTCGTTAATTTTATATGTTTTCACACTAAATAAAAAAGGTGTTATTCCTTATTCGCTCAAGTCAGGAGAGGGATAGCGCCTTTTTTGATGCACTAAATGCAAAAGTGAAAGAGAACACTTTTCGGTGTAAGAAATTATAACATTATTTATTGTTGGTAATACTAGGTTGGTAACGGTTTCTGTCTATTTTGTAGTAAAGAAATATCAAAAAACCAATTGAAAATAGTTAATTTTCAGTATATTATGATTTTAGTGTTAGAAATCTTTACATAATATGATAGAAAATGTGACAACTATTGAAGTTATCAGAAACTAACGCTAAACCAAAAGAAAAAAGAGGGGTGTACTGAGATGAAAAAAGGTTTTTTAGTTCTTTTCATGATGGTGCTTATGCTTGCGGCTTGTTCATCGAAAACGAGTGAGCCTGGGCAGGAGTCGTCTTCAGGATCGAGCTCTAGTGGGTCTGAGTCTAGTGGAGATACGATTAAGGTTGGGATTCTTCATTCATTAAGTGGCACGATGGCGATAAGTGAGGTTTCCTTACGTGATGCAGAATTAATGGCGATTGAAGAGATTAATGCGGCTGGTGGGGTGCTTGGTAAGCAAATTGAGCCAGTTGTTGAGGATGGGGCATCGGATTGGCCGACATTTGCTGAGAAGGCGACGAAGCTTCTTCAACAGGATAAGGTCGCAACTGTTTTTGGTGGCTGGACGTCAGCAAGCAGAAAAGCGATGCTGCCAGTTTTCGAACAAAACAATGGCTTGCTTTGGTATCCAGTACAGTATGAAGGGATGGAAGACTCCCCGAATATCTTCTATACCGGAGCGACAACAAACCAACAAATTGTCCCTGCGGTTGATTGGTTGCTAGAAAACGTTGGGAAGGATTTCTTCTTAGTTGGCTCTGATTATGTGTTCCCAAGAACGGCGAACCAAATTATTAACGCACAAGTTAAGGCAAAGGGCGGAAAGGTCGTTGCTGAGGAATATACAGCAATGGGGCATACCGATTACAACACGATAATTAACAAAATAAAATCAGCGAAACCGAGCGTGATTTTTAATACATTAAACGGCGATAGCAATGTTGCCTTCTTCAAGCAATTAAGTGATGCAGGGATTACACCAGAGGATATTCCTGTGTTATCAGTAAGTGTTGCTGAGGAGGAAATTCGCGGAATTGGTGCAGATGTTCTTGAAGGGCATTATGCAGCATGGAACTATTACCAAACAACAGATACGCCAGAAAATCAAAAGTTTGTTGAAAACTACAAAAAGAAATATGGCGATGACCGTGTGACAGGTGACCCGATTGAGGCTGCGTACAATGCTGTGTATTTATGGGCTGCAGCAGTTGAGAAGGCAGGCTCAGTTGAAGTAGATAAGGTCAAGGAAGCGGCAGATGGCATTGAGTTCCAAGCACCAGGTGGTCTTGTCAAAATTGACGGAGAAACACAGCATCTTTATAAAACAGTCCGGATTGGTCAGGTTCAAGCAGATGGACAATTTAAAGAGGTGTGGAATTCAGGTGAGCCGATTAAGCCAGACCCATATTTAAAATCTTATGATTGGGCGTCTGGATTAGGGCAGAAATAATGTGAGTACTCCGTTCGTTCTTCATTTTAGTAGATTGCAAGAATGAGAGCGAGCGGGTACTGATTTCTTTTTCAATACCAACAGAAGGAGGGAGTACAATGTCAATTATTGTGACCCAGCTATTTAATGGGGTGAGCCTTGGTTCGATCCTGTTGTTGATTGCGTTAGGACTTGCGATTACGTTTGGACAAATGAATATTATTAACATGGCGCACGGAGAGTTTATTATGATTGGCGCTTATACCACGTATGTTCTTCAGCAGGCATTCATTCAATATCTTCCGCAATCGGCGTTTGGTTATTATTTTATTCTCGCCATTCCTCTCGCTTTTATTGTAGCTGCACTTATTGGCTTATTAATTGAAAAAAGCATTGTTAGGTTTTTGTATGAACGACCACTTGATAGCTTACTCGCTACATGGGGAGTTAGCTTGATTTTACAGCAGGCAGCACGAAGCATCTTTGGTGCACCGAATGTTGCGGTGATTGCACCTGAATGGTTAAATGGCGGGCTTACATTAGCAGGGGTAACGTTCCCTTATAAGCGCCTCTTCATCATTGGCTTAGTTGTCATTAGCTTAGTCTTTCTCTTTATCTATCTTTATAAGACATCATCAGGCAGACGGATGAAGGCTGTTACGTTGAATCGTGATATGGCGTCTTGCTTAGGTGTTTCCACAAGAAGAGTGGATAGTCTCGCGTTTGCGTTAGGGAGTGGAGTTGCTGGGATTGCCGGCTGCTCGTTAACATTGCTCGGCTCAATTGGTCCAACACTTGGAACCTCGTATATAGTGGATGCCTTTATGATCGTTGTATTAGGTGGAGTTGGCAAGTTGAAGGGAACGATTTTTGCAGCATTGCTACTAGGAATTTTAAGTACATTTGTTGAGCTTTCGACAAGTGCAACGATTGCGAAGGTTGTTGTGTTTGCATTTATTATTCTTTTCCTACAATGGAAGCCTACTGGACTTGTAGGTGCGAAAGTACGAGCGCTTGATTAATGGAGGTGAAGTCATGTTAAAGAAGTATAACCAAGGTGCTTATTATGGTGTATTTATTTTATTGCTATTAGTTGCCCCGCTTTTTCTTTCTGAATTTCGCGTCGGGTTATTAGCGAAGTTTTTATGCTATGCGATTATTGCCGTGGGAATATGTCTGATTTGGGGGTACACAGGCATTTTAAGCTTGGGTCATGGTGTTTATTTTGGCTTAGGTGCCTATTGTATGGCGATGTATTTGAAATTAGAGGCTTCGCCGAGTGGGATTCCAGATTTTATGGAATGGAACGGAATTACCGAGGTGCCATTTATTTGGACGATATTCAAAAATCCGTTTGTCGCAATTGCTGCTGCGGTACTTGTTCCTTTCATTATCGCTTGTATCATCGGGTATTTTACCTTTAAAAATCGGATTAAAGGTGTGTTCTTTTCGATTATCTCGCAGGCGGTTGTCGTTGTTGCTGTTACGTTGTTTATCGGAATGCAGCATATTACTGGGGGTACGAGTGGGTTAACGAATTTTTTTACTGTTTTTCAAGTACCGTTAGCGGATCCGCAGACGAAAAGCTTCTTATATTATTTAACGGTTATTATCTTGGCGGTGATTATGGTGATTTCGCTTGTTTTAACGAAGACTCGGTTCGGGAGAGTGCTTATTGCGATTCGGGATGGGGAAAATCGTCTTCGCTTCCTTGGGTACAATCCAGCTACGTATAAGGTGTTTATTTACGGGCTTTCGGCAGCATTTGCTGGGATTGCTGGTGCGCTTTTCGTTCTCCAGGTTGGGATGATTACACCTGAGATGATGGGGATTATTCCTTCTGTTGAGATGGTGCTTTGGGCGGCTATTGGTGGCAGATATTCGATTTTAGGTGCTGCGATTGGCGCGATTTTAACGAATAGTGCGAAAAGCTTCTTAAGTGAATCATATCCTGATTTTTGGACGTTTATTTTAGGGGCGCTTTTCATCATTGTTGTTTTATATTTACCGAATGGCTTAGCAGGCTTAGTTGATAAGCTGAAGCTCGGTCTCTTTAAAAAGGAGAAGGAGGTGGAGAAAAATGCAGCCGATACTGTCGTGTCGTGATGTCATGGTTGATTTCTCCGGCTTTAAGGCACTCCAAGGGGTCAATTTAGATGTTCATCATCATGAAATTTTATTTTTAATCGGGCCAAATGGTGCTGGGAAGACGACGCTGCTTGATGTCATTTGTGGGAAAACAAAATCGACGAATGGGGAAGTGAAGTTTGCTGGCGATGTTACGCTGACAAAGCTTTCTGAGCAAAAAATTGTTCATCATGGGGTAGCGAGGAAATTCCAAGCACCAAGTATCTTTTTGCATTTAACTCCGTTTGAAAATTTAGAAATTGCGATGAAACAAAACAAAAGCTTGTTTTCCGTGTTGTTTGCGAAAATGGGGTCAGCACAAAAACAGAAGATCGAGGATTTGTTAGAGAGAATCGGGCTGTATGATGTCCGAAATGTGCCTGCTTCTTCTCTGTCACATGGTCAAAAGCAATGGTTAGAGATTGGCATGCAGTTAATTCAGGAACCGAAGCTATTGCTTTTGGATGAGCCGATTGCGGGGATGTCTGGTGAGGAACGAACAAAGACAGGGCAATTAATTGAGGAAATTGCTAAAGAATGCTCGGTGCTTATTGTTGAGCATGATATGGATTTTGTTCGAAATTTCTCAACGAAGGTTGTTGTCATGCATGAGGGCAAGGTGCTTTGCAAAGGATCAATGGATGACATTCAGGAAAACGAAGAGGTAAGGAATGTGTATTTAGGAAGGAAGGGATAGGATGCTTCATATACAAGAGCTTCAGGCTGGCTATGATGAAACGATGATCCTCCGAAAGGTTCAAATGGAGATTCCTGAAGGGAAAATTGTTGGGCTTCTCGGACGGAATGGGGTAGGGAAAACAACACTCGTCAAGGTAATTATGGGGCTTTTGCCAATTGACAAAGGGACGATTACGTTTGGGACGGCTGAATGGAAGAAGGAACGGCCGGAGCACCGAGTGAGAGCGGGGATGGCCTATGTCCCACAAGGAAGGGAGATTTTTTCCGATTTAACGATTAAGGAAAATCTACTTCTTGGGATGGAGGCTCTTCCAAAGTCGAAGCGATCATCTGAAATCCCGAAGGAAATCTTTGAGTGGTTTCCTGTCCTGGAAGAGATGATTGATCGAAAGGGTGGAGATTTAAGTGGTGGACAGCAGCAGCAGCTTGCGATTGCCCGCGCGATTATTTCCAACCCAAAGCTCCTCTTGCTTGATGAGCCGATGGAAGGAATCCAGCCATCAATTGTTCAGCTCATTCAGGACGTCCTCGTGAAAATATCACGAGAAAAGGGGATGTCGATTTTATTAATCGAGCACAATTTAGACGCTGTTTTATCGTGTGCAGATGAGGTGTACATCCTTGATAAGGGGCATATGGTGCTGAATGGGAAGTGTGATGAGCTGAATGAGGATGAGTTGCATCGTTATTTAGCGGTTTAAAGTGGTGGGGGACTGTCCCCAGTTTAGCAGTTTAAAGGAGTGGGGGACTGTCCCTCAATGGTTTAAAGCAATGGGGGACTGTCCCCAAGGAGGTGAAAGCATGAAACTAACAGCACGAGAACACGAAAAGCTTATGATCGTCGTCGCCGCCGATTTAGCACGAAGACGACAAGCGCGTGGCTTGAAGTTAAATTACCCAGAAGCGATCGCCATTATTACATACGAGGTGATGGAGGGCGCTCGTGATGGAAAGTCAGTGTCTGAGCTGATGCAGTATGGACGGACGATTTTATCGAGTGAGGATGTGATGGAGGGGGTGCCTGAGATGATTCATGATATTCAGGTTGAGGCGACATTCCCTGATGGAACGAAGCTCGTGACTGTTCACGATCCGATTGTTTAACAGGATGATAAAGGAAAAGAGGGTGAAGGATGATACCAGGTGAGTACAGGCTGAAAAGTGAGGCCATTACGTGTAATGAAGGGAAAACGGCAATTTCGTTAGAGGTGGTTAATAAGGGAGACCGCCCTGTGCAGATTGGTTCACATTTTCACTTTTATGAGGTGAATAGCTTTCTTGCCTTTGACCGTGAAAAGGCATTTGGGAAAAGATTGAATATTCCTTCTGGTACAGCGGTCCGCTTTGAGCCAGGTGATAGCAAGGAAGTTCAGCTTATTTCCTTTTCTGGTGAAAGGAAGGTTTATGGTTTAAACAATATGACGAATGGATCGCTTGAGAAGGGTGAGGAATCATGAGTTTTCAAATGTCACGTAAGCAATATGCGGATATGTTCGGGCCGACGACAGGCGACCAGGTTCGACTTGCTGATACCGAGCTGTTTATCGAAGTCGAAAAGGACTATACAACATATGGTGATGAGGTAAAGTTTGGCGGTGGCAAGGTCATTCGTGATGGAATGGGCCAGCATCCGCTAGCAACGCGAACTGATACCGTCGATTTAGTTGTAACAAATGCTTTAATTGTTGATTATACAGGGATTTACAAAGCAGATATTGGTGTAAAGGACGGCATCATCGTCGGCATTGGCAAGGCGGGAAATCCGCTGTTAATGGATGATGTTGACATTGTCATTGGTGCCTCAACGGAGGTGATTGCTGGTGAAGGGAATCTTTTAACAGCTGGTGGGATTGATACACATATTCATTTCATTAGCCCACAGCAAATTCAAGTCGCGATTGAATCTGGCATAACAACAATGCTAGGTGGGGGGACTGGCCCCGCAACTGGGACGAATGCAACAACGTGTACGCCTGGTGAGTGGAATATTAGCCAAATGCTCAAGGCGGCAGAGGGGTTTCCAATGAATTTAGGCTTTCTCGGTAAGGGGAATTCCTCGAGTGAAGCGGCGCTTATTGAGCAAATTGAAGCAGGTGCGGTTGGCTTGAAGCTTCATGAGGATTGGGGGACAACATCAGCGAATATCGATACAGCGTTAACCGTAGCTGACAAATATGATGTTCAAATTGCTATTCATACCGATACGCTCAATGAAGGTGGATTTGTCGAGGATACACTTCGAGCCATTGATGGAAGGGTGATCCATACGTATCATACCGAAGGAGCTGGCGGGGGCCATGCACCAGATATTATTAAAGCTGCCTCATATCCGAACATCCTGCCATCGTCAACAAATCCGACAAGACCCTTTACCGTCAATACGATTGCAGAGCATTTAGATATGCTAATGGTTTGTCACCATTTGGATCCGTCTGTTCCAGAGGATTTAGCGTTTGCTGATTCACGAATTCGCAAGGAAACCATTGCTGCTGAGGATATTCTTCATGACCTTGGGGTGTTTAGCATCATTTCCTCTGATTCGCAGGCGATGGGAAGAGTTGGTGAGGTGATTTCTCGGACGTGGCAAACGGCAGATAAAATGAAGCGGCAGCGGGGAGAGCTTATCAAGGGTGAAGAGAATGATAATTTTCGTGTAAAACGTTATATCGCAAAATATACGATCAACCCAGCGATTGCTCACGGTATCTCTGACTATGTTGGTTCCATCGAGGTTGGTAAATTTGCTGATTTTGTCCTTTGGAATCCTGCCTTTTTTGGCGCAAAGCCAGAACTTATCGTGAAAGGCGGAATGATTGCCTGGAGTGTGATGGGCGATCCGAATGCATCGATCCCAACACCACAGCCGAGCATGTACCGACCGATGTTTGCTAGCTTCGGGAAAGCAAAATATGCGACATCGTATACATTTCTTTCACAAGCTGCTTTTGCGAAAGGTGTTCATGAAAAGCTCGGGCTTCAGAAGAAAATCGCAGTCGTCAAAAATATTCGTAAGCTAACGAAAAAAGACATGAAGTTAAACGGAGAAACGCCTGAAATTGAAGTCGATCCACAAACCTATGAGGTGAAGGTGAACGGTGAATTAATCACCTGTGAGCCAGATGAAAAGGTTTCATTAGCACAACGATACTTTTTATTTTGAGGTGAGGAAATGATTATTGAAAAGGTAATTGGCAATGTAAAAGAGCTTGAGAAGGCACCACACCATGTTGAGCGAGTCTATTTACGAAGTGATGATTTGGTGAAAAAAATTCAACGTGTTAAAACAGACCATGGCAAAGAGCTTGGGATTCGTCTTAAAGCAGGGAAGGAATTAAAGGATGGCGATATTTTATATCAGGATGAAAAAAATTCGATTGTCATAAGCGTTATCGAGGATGATGTTCTTGTCATTCAGCCGACATCGGTGCAGCAAATGGGGGAAATCGCTCACCAGCTTGGAAATCGCCATTTGCCAGCACAATTTGAAGAGAATGAAATGATTGTTCAGTATGACTATTTAGTGGAAAGATTGCTGAACGAGCTTGCTGTTCCGTTTGTAAGGGAGAAGCGGAAAATGAAGGAAGCGTTTAAGCATATTGGCCATTCACATGACGAATAAGCTGTTTCATCTACTGCAAATTTGTGATTCGAATTTCCCTTCAGGTGCTTTTTCCCATTCATTCGGGCTGGAAACGTATATTCAGGAGGAGAAAATCACCAATAAGGAAACGTTTTTATTTGCGATGAAGCAATACTTATCCACTCAGTGTGTTTATACTGACGGACTCGCTTGCAGGCTAGCATATGAGGCGATTCAAGAGAAAGACCTTAAAGCCATTTGGCGCATCGATGAGGAGCTCTTTGCGCTAACAAATGCGAAGGAAACACGGGAAGGCAATAAACGAATTGGCCGGCAGCTAACAAAGGTCATGAATGAGCTTTATAGTATTAACCTGCTGCAAACGTATGAAGCAAAGCTAAAAGCGAAGGTGTTGCACGGACATAGCTCAATTGTTTTTGCGATTGTGTGTGAAGCATTGAAAATCGATTTGCCGACAACGTTATCCACGTACCTGTTTACAACAGCAACATCGCTTATTCAAAACGGGGTACGAGGAATTCCACTTGGACAAACGGATGGACAAAAAATATTACGTGAGCTTCAACCATTTTTGCAGGAGCTCGTTTCTACAATCATTGTGACTAGTGAAGACGAATTTGGTGCAGCTGCTCCAGGCTTAGAAATTGCACAAATGATTCATGAACAGCTTTCCGTGCGGTTATTTATGTCATAAAAATTCGAAAGGATGAGATGAAATGGGAGAGCCTATTAGAATTGGAATTGGTGGACCTGTTGGCGCAGGAAAAACATTGCTTGTTGATAAATTAACCCGGGAGCTTATGAAAGATTTAGAGCTTGCGGTTATTACAAATGATATTTATACGAAGGAGGATGCACAATTTCTCATTCGTAATGGGGCATTGCCAGAGGACCGAATTATCGGAGTAGAAACTGGTGGCTGTCCGCATACGGCGATTCGTGAGGATGCCTCAATGAATTTTGCTGCGATTGAGGAATTAAATGACAGACACCCTAATCTTGATTTAATTTTTGTGGAAAGCGGTGGGGATAACCTGGCTGCAACGTTCTCTCCAGAATTAGTCGACTTCTCGATTTATATTATCGATGTTGCCCAAGGGGAGAAGATCCCGAGAAAGGGTGGCCAAGGGATGATTAAGTCTGATTTGTTCATCATTAATAAAATTGATCTTGCTCCATATGTTGGGGCAAATCTTGAGGTGATGCGAGAGGATACGCTTATAACGCGAGGAGATAAGCCATTTATTTTCTCAAATTTAAAGGATGGAACAGGTGTCGCTGACATTGTTGAATGGATTCGGAGAGAGGCATTCCTGGTCGGATTAGACACATGACATATACAGGCTTTCTTCAAGTGAAAATCGGGAAAAAAAGAAACCGCTCCGTCGTGACGAATAGCTTTTTTGATGGAGTTCTAAAAATCACGAGACCAACGTATTTGCGCGATGATCTGCCATTGCTAACACTGATTCATGTCGGAGGTGGCTATGTTGATGGTGATTCATATAAAACAGAGGTTGTTGTTTCCGATTCCTCTAGGCTAGCGCTTACGACACAGGCATCTACAAAGGTTTATAAATCACCGAACTATGGTGTGAAGCAAACGATGGATTTTGTTTTAGAGCCGAACAGTGAGCTGTATGTGAAACAGGATTCACTTATTCTCTATAAGGATGCGAATTTTACCCAGCAAACAAATGTGCATGTGAGCTCATCGGCTGTATTTTATTATACCGACATGATTACGCCAGGCTGGTCTGATGATGGAGAGCTGTTTACCTATAAAAAGGCGACTTCGAAAATGAAAATCTTCGTTGACGGCACACTTCAAGCTTATGATCATTTGCTATTACAGCCAAATGGACAGCTGGAAAAGCTTATGTACCTTGAAGGCTATACACATATCGGGACATTGTTTTTTATTCATCCAGGCGTGACAGAAGGCTTTATTGATAAGCTCAGAACAAAGCTAGCAAGCTATGCAAAGGAAAGCCGAATCGGGATTAGCTCATTAAGTATAAAGGGAATGTCGTTAAGAGTTTTAGCAAACAGCACCCCGATGATTGAAAGGATATTTTCAGAGTGTGAGAGTTTCATAATGAAGGAACTGAAGCAAGGAGAAGCGCTAGAGTGGCGAAAGGGATAGCTTACAGGCACGTCTAGCCATTCATGCTGCCATATCGTGCTACGAATGGTTAAAAATGTGTTACGAATAAATTCATAGTGGTGGTTAAGATGGAAGATTCAATGTTAAAGAGATTTGGCGTTTCCATGGAGGGCAGCCTGCTTAGGAAATTTGACCATTTAGTGAAAAAGCGAGGCTATGAAAATCGTTCAGAGGCAGTCCGTGACTTAGTTCGCGATGCGCTGCTTCAGCAATCATGGGAGGATGATGAACAGCTTGTCGCAGGAAGCCTCCTCTTGTTTTATAACCATCATCAACGGCATTTGCTTGAGGAAATGACGGCGATCCAGCATCACATGCATCATCTCATTCTTGCGACAATGCATTTTCATTTAGACCATGCAAGCTGTTTAGAGATTATCGTTGTAAAGGGAAAAGCAGATGACATCGAGCTGCTAAGCAATCAGCTTACGAGCTTAAAGGGTGTCGATTACGGAAAGTTTACCCTTGCGCCAGTCGAACAAATTTAAGTCTTGAAATAGAACGAAAAAGGAGGGAAGAGGAAATGATAAATCGAAAGCTTTGTTTCTTGATATGTACGGCTCTCGTTTTTTTCGTGGTGCTAGCAGGCTGTGGGAAGACGGAAACGATGCAATCTGCAGAAAAAAGCGGTGAAGCGAAAACAGATGAGCTCGTTCTTGCTGTTGGCAGTGAGCCTGAAAATGGCTTTGATCCGACGACTGGCTGGGGACGTTACGGTTCACCGCTCTTTCAAAGCACATTGTTAAAAAGAGATGCCAAGTTGAACATTGTGAATGACCTTGCCACTGGCTATACCGTCAGTGACGACGGAAAGGTGTGGACTGTTACGTTGAGAGAGGATGTCACCTTTTCCGATGGGAAGCCATTAACAGCAGAGGATGTGAAATTTACCTTTGAAACAGCTGCAACAAATGGCTCTGTGTTAGATTTTCAAATGTTGCAGAGTGTTGAGGCTGTTAATCCAACGACAGTTAGATTTACGTTGAAGCAAGCACAGTCTACCTTTGTCAATTCGTTAATTGCAACAGGGGTTGTCCCGAAGCATGCGTATGGAGAGGATTATGCCGAGCATCCAGTTGGCTCTGGTCCTTATCGCTTTGTGCAATGGGATAAAGGACAGCAGCTTATCGTTGAAGCGAATCCTAATTATTATGATAAAAAGCCATATTTTCAAAAGGTAACATTCTTATTTTTAAATGAGGATGCAGCCTTTGCCGCAGCACAAACTGGTGAAGTTGATGTCGCTTCGATACCAGCTGCCTTTAGTAAAAAAGAGGTATCAGGGTTGCGTCTTGAAGCAATCGAAACGGTTGATAACAGAGGGATTGCCTTTCCAACTGTAAAATCAGGTGCGGTTACTGAGGACGGGTTACCGATAGGCAACGATGTAACGGCTGATCCAGCAATTCGTAAGGCGATCAACCTTGCTACAAATCGAGAGGAATTAATTAATGGCGTATTGGAGGGATACGGCTCACCTGCGTTCTCAGCGGTTGATGGCTTGCCATGGTGGAATCCGGAAACAGCCTTTAAGGATGGAGATGTTGAAAACGCGAAAAAGCTTTTACACGATGCAGGCTGGACGGATCAAAATGGTGATGGAATTGTCGAAAAGGACGGAGTTAAGGCTGAATTCACCTTATTGTATCCGGCAGATGATGTCATTAGACAGTCTCTATCCCTTGTTGTTGCAGACATGATGAAGGAAATTGGCATCAAGATAAACATTGAGGGGAAAAGCTGGGAAATGATTGAGAAGGAAATGTATGCAAATGCCGTGTTAATGGGGTGGGGAAGCCATGACCCACATGAATTATACAATATTTACAGCAGCAATAACGCTGGAAAGGATTACTTTAATACAGGCTTTTACAAAAATGTCACCGTCGACCGTTACATGGATGAAGCCCTTCATGCACAAAGTGAGGAGGAGGCAATCGAGCTATGGAAAAAAGCACAATGGGACGGAAAAACAGGTTTAAGTACGAAAGGTGATGCACCATTTGCTTGGTTAGTCAATATCGATCATTTATATTTAGTCGATGAAAAGCTTGATATTGGTGAACAAAAGATCGAGCCACATGAGCATGGCTGGCCAATTACCGATAATCTTGTTGAATGGAAATGGTCGGAATGATCATGCAAAAAAACGTTGGGAAAAGGCTCGGCTTGTTTGTTTTCGCTAAAATCATCAGAATGGTGACGTTATTGCTTGCCGTTTGCTTCATCTCATTTCTGCTAGTGAAAAATTCACCAATTGACCCGATTCAAGCCTATATCGGGGCTGATATGCTAAAGGTTGGACCTGAACAGCGAGAGTCAATTGCTGCGTACTGGGGACTTGATCAGCCGATTCTCGTCCAATTTTATCAATGGCTTTCAGCATTAATAGCTGGTGACCTTGGGACATCGATGATTTACCGCCAGCCTGTTTCACAAATTATTGCGGATCGGTTTTTCCATTCCTTCATCCTCATGCTGACAGCTTGGCTTTTATCAGGACTAATTGGCTTTTCAATGGGAGTCGTTTCGGCAATGAAAAAGGATCGCTGGATCGACCGGCTCATTACTGGATACTGCTATACACTTGCCTCAACCCCGACATTTTGGCTTGGCCTGTTGCTCCTTATCCTATTTGCCGTCATATTAGGCTGGTTTCCGATTGGACTTGGAGTACCTGTTGGCGTTCTTGCAGAGGATGTGACCTTCCTTGAACGATTACAGCATCTTTTCCTCCCTGCTTTAACGCTAAGCATTGTAGGTGTCGCAAATGTCGCTTTACATACTCGTGAGAAATTAATTGATGTTCTCTCAAGTGAATATATCGTCTTTGCAAGAGCAAGAGGGGAGAGAGGGTTTTTCCTGTTTTGGCGGCATGGCCTGCGAAACATCGCTCTCCCTGCGATCACTCTTCAATTAGCTGCGTTTAGTGAATTGTTTGGTGGAGCCATTTTAGCGGAGCAAATCTTTTCCTACCCAGGCCTTGGGCAAGCGATGGTCGAATCTGGCTTAAATGGCGATGTTCCGTTATTGCTAGGCCTTGTTATTTTTAGCTCATTATTCGTATTTATCGGAAATTTACTAGCTGATTTGATTTACTTTCTATTAGATCCGAGAATGCGTGAGGTGAGGCAGCTATGAATCAGATTTTAAGAGGATATATATCTAAAAGTCTAGCGATAAATGGAAGACAGAGGGCAACTGTGTCAATGCTGCTAGGAGTCGTCATTTTAGTTACCATTTTTGTGACAGGCTTTTTCCTAGATGAAAAGACGATTACAACCGATCTTACTGTAAGGAATGCCCCACCATCATTTGACCACCTATTTGGGACAGATTGGTTAGGGAGAGATATGTTTGCGAGAACGTTGAAGGGGCTTTTCATAAGTATCGGAGTTGGGGTGATTGGTGCAGCAGGAAGCACAGCGATTGCGACATTGCTCGGAGTATGTGCAGCAATGCTAGGGAAATGGGTAGATAGACTGATCTCATGGCTAATCGATGTTTTTCTCAGTGTTCCCCATCTTGTTACCCTCATTCTGATTGCCTTTACAATTGGCGGGGGATTTCACGGCATCGCCATTGGTATCGCAGTTACCCATTGGCCAAGCTTGGCGCGGGTGATAAGAGCAGAGGCGATGCAAATTCGTTCTTCAGATTATGTGCACATATCGAAGCAAATGGGGAAGAAAAAAGCGTGGATTATTCTACATCATGTACTGCCAAATATTGCCCCACAAATTTTAATCGGGTTTATTCTCCTATTTCCCCATGCGATTTTACATGAGGCAGCTGTGACATTTTTAGGCTTTGGCATTTCACCACATGAGCCGGCAATCGGGATTATCCTTTCCGAATCGATGAAATATTTATCATCAGGTGCTTGGTGGCTGGCATTTTTCCCAGGGCTTTGCTTGCTATTCATCGTGCGGATTTTTGATCGAATTGGAGCAAAGCTTCGTAGCTTCATAGAACCGAATGGATCGCTAGATTAGAAGGGAAGGAGTGAACACATGGCTATTGTTGAAGTAGAAAATCTATCAATTTCCTTTAAGCGATATACGTCTCGATTTAAACAGGTGAACCATCAGGTGATCTCGAACTTGAATGTCTCCATTGAGGCTGGAGAAATTGTTGCCGTTGTTGGGGCGAGCGGATCTGGAAAAAGCCTGCTAGCACATGCGCTATTAGGAATTCTCCCAATTCATGCAAATGTCAGTGGCACGATGACGTATAAAGGCGAACCGTTGACTGCAAAACGACAGGGAATGTTGCGTGGGAAGGAAATGTCTCTCGTTCCGCAATCAGTTCATTTTTTGGACCCACTGATGAAAATCGGAAAACAAGTTCGGCAGTCAGCGAAACATCATAAGGCAGCGTTTTTACAGAAAAAGGTGTTTGAACGCTATCGTCTACCTGTGAAAACAGAAAAGCTCTATCCGTTTCAGCTTTCAGGAGGAATGGCGCGTCGAGCCCTTTTGGCGACCGCTGTTGTAAGTGAGGCAGAGCTTATCATTGCCGATGAGCCTACACCAGGACTTGATTCGGCTGTCATCGAAGAGGCTTTAACAAATCTTCGTGAGCTTGCTGACAATGGATCTGCTATTTTGCTTATTACCCATGATATTGAAGCAGCCTTAAAAATAGCTGACAAAATCGCGGTATTTTATGCAGGAACAACGGTTGAGGTCGCCCCTGCTGTTGATTTTACAGGCAAAGGTGAAATGCTCCGCCACCCTTATAGTAAAGCGTTATGGAGGGCGTTGCCGCAAAATGAGTTTATTCCGATTCCAGGTGCTCAGCCACATCCGAGTGAGCTTCCACCTGGCTGTTTGTTTGCGCCACGCTGTACAATTGCGACTTCAAAATGTAGGCACGAGCAACCAACAAATCGAGCAGTACGAAATGGGATGGTGAGGTGCTTTCATGCAACTTAATGCAACGAACATCAGCTTTCGATATCCATCAGGACCATGGCTATTCCAAGAAATGAATCTCGTCATCCATCCAGGGGAAATCGTTGGTCTTACGGGGCCAAGTGGCTGTGGGAAAACGACGTTTTGTAAAATTATTGCGGGGTATGAGCAGGCAGTCGAGGGTAAAATTTTTATTGACGATCAGCCTTTACGAAGAAGTGGCTACAACCCGGTTCAATTAGTTTTTCAGCATCCAGAAAAGGCAGTTAATCCGCGTTGGACGATGAAAAGAATTGTAACGGAAGGATGGACGCCAGATAGGGAGCTGCTTGATTTGCTAGGAATCCAGCAGGAATGGTTAACTCGCCGCCCGAATGAACTATCAGGAGGAGAGCTTCAACGATTTTGTGTCGCAAGAGCATTGGCACCGGGGACTCGGTATTTAATCGCAGATGAAATGACCGCAATGCTTGATGCGATCACCCAAGCGCAAATCTGGCATGTTCTGCAAAATATTGCCAGGGAAAGAAAAATGGGGATCCTCGTTGTTAGCCATGAGAAAAGCTTGATTCAAAGGATTTGTCACCGAGTGGTAGAGATGAAGGCTTAATGTGTACAATGATTTTTCAGCTACCTATATTAATAGATACATAAGGTCAATCTGTGAATTGTCATAGGATTGACCTTTTATTTTTCCATAGTCATCTCGTATACTAGACATTAACCTGTTAAAAAACGGAATTGTAAGGAGATGTGTATGGAAGCAATTTTAAAAACATTACAATTATTTTTACCAACAAAGGCATATGAAACGCCTTCACAATATGAGGAGAATATGTTTGACCTATTTGATGAAGTGACAGATGAAGAGATCGGGTGTTATTCAATCAATGAAAATGGGGAGCTCATTAGCTTCATTGTATATGCTGAGGAAGCATCTGGTCATCTAGCAAAGGACCAAGCTGCACAGGTAGCCGAGAAATTTATTGATGCCTTCCATTACGAAAAAAAGAAAGAATATGAGCTTTCAGCAATACTAGACTTTGACAAGTCGTACATCATCATCTATGAAAAACGAGAAGAGAAGTATGGACTGTTTTTACCTAACACTGGTTTTTCGGTTACCGTGACGACTTCAGGGCTTGTCGTGAATTTCTCATTATCAGATGAGGACTATGTCATCAATAACGCTGATGTTGTCATTTCAAAGGAAGAGGCAAAGAAACGATATGTAGAATCATTAGACTTCGAATTAGCCATTCAAAAGCTTGACGAGGAATCGTATAAAAATGGCGATGATGCCTATCATCTGACTTATTCTGTCATCGAGCATCTCATGGATATCCCTGCAGATGGAAAAGAGCCGGTAAGCATAAAAGAAGAGCATAACGTAGCTACTATTGCTGAGCAGCCAAGCCCAACAAAAAGCATCTACCAGTTAATTGGTTTGACTTCTGCCCATAAGCTAGTAGATGTCCATCATGAAGCAGGGAAACGGACGGAAATCTGGTCGACCCTTGAAAGTGTACAATCTTTTACGTTTGACATGGATGGACCAGATTACCATGTCATAAAGCTGTGCTTTGATGAAGAAACAGGCATGCTTCAACGGGTAGTGAGTGGAGAAGCGTTTGAACATCCTGGAGAGGAGCTTAGCATGGACGATGCCAAGCAACGTGCTGTCGATTTGATGTTTTCCCTATTTCCTGATGCAAATAAACGATTTAAGCTTGAGGCTTTAGAGGAGCCAGATCCAATCGATGATGATGAGCTTGAAGAAGAAGATTTGATTGATTTAGACGATGATGAAGATCCGGAAGAGTATGACGATGAGGATTGTTATGCAGAGGAAGAGGAGGATATTGAGTTTGAATCAACCTACACCTTCTATTTCCATTTGTTCCATGAGGGAATCCGCGTTGATCAAAATGTAACAATGATTGAGGTTGGGAAATACTCAGGGAAAATAACGAATGTTGACTTAGCCTTGCCAGAGACCTTAGCATATTTAACACTGCCAAGTAAGCCAGTCATTTCTTATGAGGAAGCAAAGGAAATCTATCAGCGTGATTTAGAAATGGAGCTTACGTTTATCCGTGAATCTGATGAACAGGACAATACGATTTATTCGTTAAGCTATGTTCCAGCCTTTCCAAAAACGGTTGGACATGTGAGGGTGATTGATGCGATAACGGGTGAAGCGATTTATGTCAATGTTGGGGATGCGGTGTTTTTATAGAAAGTGATAGTATGTTCTACGTGCTAAGGGTCTTAAGAAGAAGGGCCCTTAGCAGCTTTAAGCAATCTTTCTTGTGTTTTTCTTTAAACCATGTTAAGTTATAAAACGTAATGATTACTATTTGAGCCCGAGCCTGTTGTGAATCTAAGCTATTGTAATGAAATAATATATAAATCGTAATGATTACGATGAAATGAAAGGAGAAAAAATATGGCAAAAAAATCAAAGGTTGCAAAGGCTAAGCAGCGTCAGGAACTAGTTGAAAAGTATGCAAGCCTACGAAAAGAGTTAAAGGCAAAGGGGGATTATGAAGCACTTAGAAAATTACCGCGGGATTCCTCACCAACTCGCTTGCACAATCGCTGTGAACTAACAGGGAGACCAAGAGGGTATTTACGAAAATTTGGCATGTCGCGAATTGCCTTCCGTGAGCTTGCCCATAAAGGTCAGATACCTGGAGTGAAAAAAGCTAGCTGGTAGGATGAAGGACTGATGTTCAGTACATGTGGGCATCAGTTTTTTTATTTTTTGTAAAAAATTTCAAATTTGATTGTGTCACGTATCATCTGACTATACTAAACGTAAACTTTAATTTGGAGGCGAGAGCTGTTGGTGATAATGACTCCTCGATCCAAATGATGTGAAAGGAAGGTGAGAAACATGTATGCCAACAGGTTAAAGGAGTTAAGATTAAAGCATGGTTATACAATGGAAGAGGTTGGACGAAAAATCGGAATAAAAAAGTCTAGCTATGCTTCATATGAATCTCGTTACCGCCAGCCACCACTTGAAAAATTGAAAAGCCTTTCAAAGTTATACGGTGTCTCAGTAGACTATATCCTCGGGCTATCGAATGAACGCAGTACAGCGGAGTTTATGCAAATGAGACTAAAAGAGGTTTGCCTGAAAAGAGGTCTTCAATGGGATGGGCTTGATATTTCCGATGATGTCCTTGCATTGCTAGAAAGTGTATTAGATAGAGCGAGTCAGCAGCAGGTAGCAGACGATAATCAAATATCATAAACAAGGGATGCCTAAGGGGAATCCTTTTTTTTATGCAAATCTTTATGAATGGTAATGTGAGAAACTGCCATACTAACAGCATAGTTCGCTTTAAGTGAACGATGACGATGAGCTTCAAGGCGATTAGGGTATAAGGAGGAGACAGGTAATGGCTCTTTTTAAGGGAATATTCAAAAAGAAGAAGCAGACTACCTCTCAGCTTCCAAAGCCTTCAAGTCAGGTAATGGATGATTTGAAACATTTGAGCACGAACGGACAAGATGGAGATGCTCTCCAGAATATCGAGAATATCTTTGGTGAGGATCATGATTTTGTGAAACGAGAAATGATTGCGTTAGAACATATTCCCGCAACAGTTCTTTATTTGAATAGCATTACAGATAAGGATGCCATTAGTAAAGAGGTGATGAAGCCTCTTACAGAGTCGAAGGCATGTCAACAAGGTAACGAACCATTAAAAGACTATGTATTGAAAAAAGTATTATTTCATGCAGATGTGAAAACAGAAACAGAGCTTACGAAGGTTGTTGAAGGGTTAATTCGTGGGAACACAGTATTAATTTTAAATGGGCTTAACGATGTCTTTTTAATTAATACATATAAGACAGATAAGCGGAGTATTTCTCAGCCAGACACTGAACAGGTTATTCGCGGGTCTAGAGAAGGATTTATTGAAAATTTACAAAGTAATACAGCGCTTATTCGCGCACGTATTCCGATTCCTGATTTAAGGGTGAAATCATTAAAAATTGGGACGATGACACAGACAAATGTTGTCATTTGTTACATTGATGGAGTTGCCAATCAAGCTTTAGTAGCAGATGTTGAGGAGAGGCTAAACAATATAAACGTTGACCGGATTCTAGATGCTGGGTATATTGAGCAGTTTATTCAGGATAATCCACGCTCACCGTTTCCTCAAGTGAAGAGCACAGAACGACCAGATGTGACGGTTGGGAATTTACTTGAAGGGCGAGTTTGTATTTTAGTTGATGGCTCCCCATTTGTTTTGATTGTTCCTGCCACCTTTGCTCAGTTCTATCAAACAAGTGAGGATTATAATGAACGGTTCATTATGGTTAGTGCGGTTCGAATCGTTCGTGTTGTTGCTTTATTATTTTCTCTTATTATGCCTTCACTATATGTGGCGATCCTTTCCTACCATCCTGAGCTGATCCCGACAGCATTTGCGGTAGCGATTACTAGTGGACGAGCAGGGGTACCTTTTCCAGCAGTTGTTGAGGTATTTCTCATGGAAGCAGCAATGGAAATATTACGTGAGGCAACGGTTCGGATGCCTAAGCAGGTAGGGGGAGCATTATCTATTGTCGGGGTTCTAGTTATCGGGCAGGCTGCGGTTGAGGCAGGATTTGTAAGCCCCATTACAGTTGTTGTTATTGCGTTAACGACAATCGGCTCCTTTGCCACTCCTGCCTACAATATGGCGATTGGCTTTCGGATGATGCGGTTTCCGCTTTTGATTATGACCGGATTATTAGGATTTTATGGGCTAGTGCTAGGACTATTATTAGTCAATAATCATGTGTTGTCATTAAAGTCGTTCGGTGTTCCGTATTTTAGTCCGATGGCACCTCTTAACTTCGAGGGTCTGAAGGATACGGTTATTCGTGCCCCGTTAAATTGGCTATTGGACCGTCCAGAGGAATTACATCCTGTAAATAAACGGAGAATTCGACCAAATGACCTTGGACCAACAAATCCTTTGGCAGATGAACATGTCAATAGCGAAGGTGGGAACAAGAAAAAATGATGAATGAGCCTAGACGAATTAGTGTTTTCCAGGCAGCGGCTATTATGATTAACAGTTCAATAGGGGTGAGCCTGCTTGCTTTGCCACGGATTGCGAGTGAGAAGGCTGGTACTGGTGCCTTATTTGTGACATTCCTTGCCGTCATACTTTTTATCACTAGCGTCTGGATTTGTTCCACTTTAGCAAAGCGATTCCCGAAAGAATCCTTTCTAGCCTATAGTCAAACGATTATCGGAAAACGATTAGGGAAAATTGCAACATTTATGATGATTTGTTTTTTTCTCTTTACCACATCGATTGTGTTAAGAGAGTTTGGCGAGGTATTAAGTACATCCTTAATGCAGGAGACGCCAATCTCGGTGACGATTTTATCGATGCTTGTCTTAATTGCGATCACAACTAGAAATAACATTACAACAATTTCGTATTTTCATACCTATTACCTGCCATTTATCGTCATCCCTATTATTTCGATCGTGATCATTGCCTTTAAAGATATTGATTGGCGCCATTTGAAGCCTTTTTTAGGGAATGAAACAACCCTTGCTGATTATGTAGATGGAGGAATTTCGATAGCAGGTCTGCCGTTTATTCCGATTACGTTGTTTATTATTTTTGTCATTGCCCCACATATGATTGAAACGAAACGAATTGTGAAAGGCGCATTATCTGGTGCCTTTGTTGCAGCCATGATGTTTTTTCTTGCGACAGGGATTACTTTAGCCGTATTCGGTGCAGAGGAATTAAAAAAATCGATGTGGCCAATGCTTGTGTTAACAAGAATGTCAGAGCTACCAAGCTCGATTTTAGAGAGACTCGATATTCTTTTTCTTATGGTTTGGATTATATCTGCCTTTACGACTTTGTTATCAGGCTATTTGATTTGTATAGAATTTGCTAGTCAATTATTTGGATTAAGAAGTCATCGTGTGCTATCGTATCTCGCTCTTCCGTTTCTCTATGCCCTTGCCTTTTATCCGAGAAATGCCCTTCATTTATCGCAAATCATGAGTCATGTTGGAGTTTGGAGTGTATTGATAACGACAGGCTACCCACTTGTTCTTTTATTGATAGCCATTGTAAGAGGAAAGGAGGGAGGAGCTGATGAGAGGTCCAATACGACAAAGTAGCAAATGGTTTCTCATTCTATCTGTTTTCGTCCTTTTAGCAGGCTGCTGGGATCGCAAGGAAATTGAAGAACGGGCAACAATTTTAGGACTTGCGATTGATTTAGCTGAGGAGGATGAAGAGTCTCCAGCCATTACACATCCTGAGCATGAAGAAATGCCAACCTCGAATTTAGGAAAAGTCAAAGTAACCGCACAGCTTGCTGTACCAGGACAAATTCCTCTAGGTCCGTCCCAAGGAGACAGTGGGAGCTCATCACAGGATAAAGTATGGATCGTCGAAGGGATTGGCAATACGATTGATGATGCGATGCAGGCTCTTCAGCAGCAGCTGGCATTTCAAGTCTTCTTTGGCCAATTACAGGTGATTATTCTCTCTGAGGATGTCGCGAAAAAAGGGGTTGAGCATATTAATGAATATTTGCGCAGAAGACCTGAAATAAGACGAACCGCATGGATGGCTGTGAATGAAAAGGATGCAGCAAAGACGATGAAGGCGGCTCCTAAGCTTGAACGAATTCCAGCGATTTATTTATCAACTGTTTTTGAAGAAGCGGTTAAAATGGGGAAATTTCCAGATGATGATTTAGGCGGATTTTGGGTTGACTTATCAAACAAAGGCCAGGATGCCTTTCTACCATTTATTACAGTTAAGGGAAAGGAAAATATCGAAATAAGTGGGATAGCGTACTTTAGTGATTCGAAAATGGTAGGTAAAACGAAGCCATATCAAATTGCTTATTTTAATGGGCTGACTGGTAAAAATCCAGGTGGATCTGTTGCGATCGTTAAACTTGATGAAGAGAAATCGGTCATGTTCCAATCGACGAAGCGAAAGGCAGATTACGAGGCAAAGCTTAAAAATGGGAAGCCAGTTTTCAAGGTGAATGTAGAGGTTACAGGAGTTATTCGCGAAAAGAATACAAATAAGATAAAATTGGATGATCATCAAACGATAAGGAAAATCGAAACAATCGCAGGGGAGCTATTTAAAAAGGAATATGTCGCACTCATTAAAGAAACTCAGGAAAAAAGGTCTGACATATTTGGTTTTGGCGAATATGTCAGAGGAGATTTATCCACCTATTGGGATGAAAACATAAAAACAACTGATAAGTGGAAGGAGATATACAAGGATTTGAAAGTAGAGGTTTCCGCAAAAGTGAAGATCGATCGTGTTGGGATGAAGGCTTCCTAAATCGTAGGAAGTCTTTTTGTATATGATGATTTTCACGTAACATGTTATTCTTAAAAAGACGTAATGAAAGTACTAAAAGAATATAGGTGAAAACATGGCGAAAAAGTGGAAAATAGAACAGCCAAAAATTCCAGGAAATTTAACAGAAATGAACTTTCAGGAAATTCATGAGAGAGAAGAACCGTACTTAACAGATTGTCTCATCTCAAACTGTGTCATTGAAAGAGAGCGGATTGAAAGGGCGGAGCTGTCACAAATCGTTTTTAAAAATGTCACGTTTAGTGATGTGTCCTTTCATCGCCTTGAATTACTCGATGTCGTCTTTGAGGATTGTGATTTATCAAATGCGGATTTAATCGGGGCGATTATCCATCGAGTGGAATTTAAAAACACGAAATTACTAGGAACAAATTTTTCCGAAGCTAGTCTGGAAAATGTCTTGTTTGAAAACTGTAATTTAAACTTAAGCTCACTTGGCTATGCAAGTATGAAGCAGGTCAAATTCGATCATAGCCCACTCAGAGCAGCTGACTTTTACGAATGTCGACTTGCAAAGGTGCTTTTTGAGCATTGTGACTTAAATGAAGTGAATTTTGGTGAAACGTCTTTAAAGGGAATCGATATAAGCAGCTCAACGTTTGAGCAATTAACCGTATCATTAGAGGATTTAAAGGGCTGTACGGTCTCACAGGATCAGGCGCTTGGCTTTGCCGCGATGCTAGGGTTGAAAATTAAGAGTTGATTGTGAATAACAGGAGAAGTGGATGAAAAAGCTTACTTCTGTGGAATAAGAGAAATGAAATTTGTTTTTTGAGGTTAAAGGAACTCTTAGAGTTAAACGTTGATTGTATAAATAAAATTGGACTTCCATTACTTTGGAAGTCCATAAATCTATATATATACTTGTTCAACTAAAGCTACCCGTTTGTATAAGTATAAATATTCACAAACTTACTGATTTTTAACATATAAATAAATATTGTCTGGTTAGTATCAACAGATCATTTATCCTTTCAGGTACAATGGGCCTTGCTGTCGCCCTTAATTTGTTAACTCACCATGGCTCATTTATCTCTTTTATTACTTTACAACATATATCAGCCATCTCTTCTTCACTTTCTTCCATATCTGAAGTTAACCAATCCGTCAATATGTTATAAACTGCACCACACCAAAATAATATATCGTATTTCTTTTCTCTCGTCATAAAATCAACGGGAATCCTCTCTCTGACTATTTTGTTGATACTAGTAAGTATTACTCCCCCAAAATCTGCCTTTAGTAGAACTAGGTAAATGTCTGCATATATTCGCACTTGGCTAAACAGCGTGTGCCAAAATTTAAAGTTATCTTCCGTTCCGTGTGATTCCATCACAGTGGTGATAGTTTTTACAACAGTTTCTAAATGAGTAGTTAAAATATCTTCCTTAGAAGAATAGTTCCGATAATAAGCTGTTCTAGATACACCAGCTCGGTTAACTATGTCAGTTATGGAGATATCTTTAAATTTCTTATGGTTCATTAATTGTATAAGTGCGGTCTCTATACATTCTCTTGTTACCTTATTTGATTCTTCATTTGATAAGCGCAAAATATCCATGCGTTGTAATTCTGTTTGTTCCGACATTACATTTCCCCCTCTTTTGTTTAGTCCGACGTTAAGAGTATTGTTTGTTCTATCAATCGAGATTATAATTGTTTTGGCGTTACAGTTGTTACATCATTTTTTAAAAATAACACTTACAATAAGAAAATGCTATTGTCTAATGTAGAACAAGTAAACTAACACCAAACTTCCTATAATATAGATAGTATTGGATACTGTGCTTCCATGGGATTAGCGAGTTACTTATATAAAAATTTTTAGATGTTGAAATGTTAAGTTGGAATGGTACCTTTCTACAGCTTTATCATGATTGTTCCTTTAGGGGTTGATTATAGCATTTTCATCATGATGCAGTATAACGAATTGGAAGGAACTCCACAGCAGAGAATAATGGAAGCTTCTCATCACATAGGAGGAGTTGTATTATCTGCAGCCTTGAACTAGGGGGTACTTTTGCAGCACTTATTCCTTCTGGTGTACTAACATTAATGCACTTGTACTACTAAGCTTTATAGCAATGCCTATCTTACTACCTGCTTTAATATCGTTGATTCAAAAGTTAAGTAAAATCTCAAAGCATAAAGATTAAAATATGATAAGCATAGAAATTTCACCTCATATGACTATTCTCATATTTAAGGAGAGTGAAGAAAATGAAGGAAAATTTAATCTTGCAAAAAATAACCGTTAATAATTATGAAATTAATGAACTATTCAACTATCTAAATCAGGATTTTAAATCCTTCGAAAGACTTCCATTATTTATCATTCGATCGGCCTTAAAAAAGGGCATTCTAAACGCAGTATATCTTACAGATGGACAACAAGTTTATGGTTATGCAATTTACCAAACAGTGCCAACCTATAAGTGGCTTCATGTATTATACCTTGCTATTTTACCCGAACATCGTTCTTTAGGTTTAGGTAGTACAATTATAAAATTGCTAAATGAGTTAACGGATAAAGGGATAATACTAGAGGTTGAGGCACCTGAAGCAGGGAAGAATGAAGAAGACTCAACTACTCGAAAACGTCGTGTACAGTTTTATGAAAGAAATGGATTTAATTTGAATCCAGATATGAATCTAAAGAACTTTGGTTATCACATTAAGATGATGAGTAACATTAATCTACTACCAGAGATTAACTGGTTAGAATTTTATCGAGTATTATATAATCGAGTTTATGGTCTTCCCCTCGGTTCTCTATTTATAAAGAATATTAGATAATTATCAAGAAGTTACTATTGTGACTTCTTTTTATAAATGATAGCGAATTTTTGAATTGATCTCAGTGAATTTATAATAATACTCCATCGTTATAAACTTATCGTCTACAGTGTATAAA
>NZ_CADEPK010000087.1 GCF_902829255.1 Metabacillus niabensis
GTTTTTATGTGAATGATTGGGTTTTTAAACTTTTAATATTCTAGTTTTAGTGAAACACTAATTATGTGAGTTCCGTCAATAACAACGTTTCATTTTCACTCATCTTTAGCTCAACAGGGACATATATTCGTTTCGGATCATACTTTCCATCGATTTGTTCTAACAATAATTCAACTGTCTTTTTACTGCATTGAGCAATATCCTGCTGGATATACGTTACATCAGATAAGCCTGGAGAATCGAAAGTAAGTAATTCAATGTCTCGAGAGAATCTCTTCTTAATAGAATCTATAGCTATATGTGTATACCTTGCTAATTCAGCATTCATCGTAAACACAGCCGTAATCTCAGGATTCGCTAGTAAAAATTCTAAAATACGCTTCGGTGTTCTGCTTGCTGAAATTTCATTTATGTTTAAAATGAACCATAGATTTTTATTAATCGTTATTCCCCTTTGGAAAAACGCTTTTTCAAATCCTTTCGCTCTTTCATCCGTAACCGTGTTCGTAATGACAGGAGAGATTAGACCAATATTTGTGTGACCTTTATCTAAAAGATATGATACGGCTTCAAATGTTCCAGCCTCATTTTCTGAAGTAACACTATAAGTTGAAATATTCACCATAAACCTATCAATTAAAACCATAGGGAATTTATCAAGTGTTAGTCTTAATACAGCTTCATTGTATGTTTCTTTTTCTGTAGGAAAAATAATCATACCTTTAACATCTAATTTTCTAAACATCTTAATAGCATCTGCTTCTTCAAATTGAGACTCTCTCGTAATCTTTATAATCAAATGATAGCCATTTTTTGATACATACTTTTCAATGTAATTAACAAACTCCTGTTCAATCTTCGTTTTCATGCTTGGAAGAATAAAGCCAATTAGTCCCTTTGAATGATCCGATTTACTCATTGAGCTCGTTAGGCTGCTCTCACAAACAAATGTGCCTTTACCTTTTATTCTTTCGACAATCCCCTCTTCAGCAAGTCCTGAAAGAGCATTTTTTGTTGTGATTTGACTAACATGATATTGCTCTGTTAATTCCTTCTCAGATGGTACACGATCACCTACACGTAATTTCCCAGACTGTATTTGCTCCTTAATTTTATTTTTGATTTGTTGATAAAGAGGTTCATATTTAATTTTCGCTCACCCTTTAATGAATATATACTAAATTTTATATATTAAGAATACTAAGACTTAATATAATATTCAATCATTTTATTGCCAAACGACAATACGGAGACACTCATTTACTACCTCCATTCCCTTAATTCTGTCATCTTAATAATTTTTCGTTTAACATGTTTTGACACTTACACGCGGATAAAATAGGATTAATCTAGAAACTAATCAAATGGTAGGGTGTGCAAAGTGAAAATATTATTGGTTGAAGATGATAAAACGATTGCCTCAGGCTTGGACTATTCATTACAGGCGGATGGGTATGAGACAGTCATTTGTTATAATGCTGAGTCTGCGAAATCCGTTATAAAAGAAAGGTTAGCAGAAATTGATTTATGCTTATTTGATCTATCATTGCCAGATGGCAGTGGATATGAATTGTGTGAGATCGTTAAAAATCGCAGCGATAAGCCCGTTATCTTTCTCACAGCATTAGATGATGAAGTAAATGTTGTAATGGGACTTGATATGGGGGCAGATGATTATATTACAAAGCCATTTCGGATTCGTGAGCTTATCTCTCGGATAAAGTCTGTTTTTAGAAGATATGATAAACAGCAGCAAACGAAGCCGAAAATAGTGATTGAAATCGAAAATGTCCGAATTAATACTTTGGAGGGGAAAGTGTATAAGAACGGAGAGGAAATACTACTAACTGCCTTAGAATATCGGCTGTTTTTAATTTTTGCCAATCATATTGGACAAGTATTGACGAGAAATCAGCTTTTGGAGCGAATATGGGACGTCGCTGGAGAATTTGTTAATGACAATACCCTCACCGTTTACATCAAACGGCTCCGTGAAAAGCTTGAGGATAACCCTCGTAACCCAAAGATAATCAAAACGGTTCGTGGCTTAGGATACAAAGTTGGTGATTCATGATGATTCGTAATCGCGAAATCCAATTATTTTTATTGCTCCAACTTCTCATTAGCGTTGCAGCAACGGTTATAACGGCAATCTTTTTCCCTATCCAAGCAGCTCTTATTCTATTTATAACAGCTGCAGCTTTAATGCTCGTATCGTTTTATTTTACGAAATGGCGCTATCGGGAAATTGAGAAGCTTTCGAGCTATTTACGAAAAATAACAAATGGCGATTATAGCCTTGATATCCGTGATAATGCTGAAGGTGAACTAAGCATCTTAAAAAATGATATTTTTAAGGTAACCCTCATGCTTTCTGAGCAAAGCTCTTATTTGCAACAGGACAAGGTTCGGTTAACAGACGCCATCTCAGACATTTCCCATCAGCTAAAAACCCCATTAACATCAATGGTTGTCATGGCTGACTTATTAAGCAATCCTAATCTTGATCCAGCAAAACGGAAGGAATTTACCCACAATATCCAAGTACAATTGGAAAGAATTGAGTGGCTTGTCTCCTCTTTATTAAAGATCGCCAAAATCGATGCAGACATCGTTCAATTTAAAAAGGAGAAGGTTCCTGCTAACATTTTGGTGCAGCATGCTTTGCAGTCTGTTCTTATTCCGATGGATATTAAACAGCTGTCGTTAGAGATAAGCGGTGATGAAACGGTCACATTTCAGGTTGATTTGAATTGGACTGTAGAAGCACTAATTAATATTTTAAAAAACTGTATTGAGCATACAGATGAAGGCGGAGCAATCTCAATCTCGTTTACAGAAAATGCTCTCTATACTGAATTAACGATTGAGGATACAGGGAAAGGAATTGCAAAGGAAGATCTCCCTTATATTTTCAAACGATTTTACAAAGGAAAGAATGCTGGAGAGGAAAGCGTCGGAATCGGACTCGCCTTATCTTATAGCATCATTAAAAATCAACAAGGTAATATCGAGGTAAAAAGTGAGATCGGAAAAGGAACAACCTTCCGAATTAAGTTTTACAAACAGGTCATTTGATCACTTTTGCACTTACACTCCAATCACAGAAAAGCTAAATAAAAGCAAAGGTGACTAAATTGTCACTTAAGAGTCACTCAATCGTCATTTTAGGCAGATATACTATAGTCACAAACAATATGGAGGTAATGAAATGAATATATTACAAATAGAAAATCTGTCTAAAGTGTATGGCAAAGGAGAAACGGCTGTTAAGGCATTAGATAATGTTTCATTCTCTGTAAAAAAAGGTGAATTCGTCGTTATCATCGGTCCATCCGGATCAGGTAAATCAACCTTGCTACATTTACTCGGTGGTGTTGATCGCCCTACTAGCGGAAAGGTGTTCATTGATAATACAGATTTATACAATCTAAACGAAACACAGCTTGCGATTTTTCGAAGAAGACAAATTGGCTTAATTTATCAGTTCTATAATCTTATCCCTATTTTAACGGTTGAAGAAAATATCACATTGCCTTTGCTCTTGGATGAACATGAGGTTGATAAGAAGCAATTTAACGAGATTGTTGAAAAGCTAGGTTTAACACATCGCCTCGGCCATTTACCGAATCAGCTATCAGGTGGTCAGCAGCAGCGTGTATCAATCGGACGAGCGTTGATAAGCAATCCCGCGATTATGCTTGCCGATGAGCCTACTGGTAATTTAGACAGTAAAAATAGCGAAGAGATTATGGAGCTATTAAAAATGTTTAACAAAACATTTAATCAAACACTTATCGTCATTACCCATGATGAGCGTATTGCACTGCAAGCCGATCGCGTCATTTCAATTGAAGATGGAAGAATCGCTAAGGACGAGGTGATTCGTTCATGAACATCGTCAATAAATTAACAGCTAGACATTTAAGAAAAAATAAGAGACGGACACTTATCACAATTATCGGTGTTATCATTTCCGTTGCCATGATTATGGCTGTTTCAACCTTAGGGGTTTCCTTTTTAGATTTAATGAAAAGACAAACAATAGCAGATACAGGTGAATGGCATGTACAATATAAAAATATTACGAAGGAACAGCTTGGCGCGATTGCGAAAGATGAATCAACAGACAAATTAGTCATTGCAAACGACCGTGGTTATTCACTTATACAAGGGTCAGAAAATCGAACCAAACCTTATATCTTTATAAAAGAATTCAACAAACAAGGCTACAAGCAGTTTCCGGTTGAATTAAGCAAGGGACGTCTTCCAAAGGCAGCAAATGAAGTCGTCATTTCAGAGGAATTGCTCAAAGACGCTAAACTTGATTACAATCTTGGTGATAAGCTAACGGTTGAAATTGGCCAAAGGATACTTGAAGGTGCAGAGGCCCCATTTGGACAAAATGATCCTTTGCAGCAGCTTGAGGACGGGACAAAGGAAACATTGCAAATTGAAGAAACGAACAGCTTTACAATTGTCGGGATTATGAAACGTCCTGTATGGGAGCAAACATGGTCGCCAGGTTATACTGTCATAAACTATATCGATTCTACTTTATTAACTGAAAAAGATCGTTTTGATGCGATTGTCGTAGTAGATAAAGTGAATGGCTCACTCTATAGTAAGGTCAACAAAATTAAAAAGGAAAACGACATTGACAAGGTTGTATATAATGAGGAATTATTGCGTTATTACGGTGTAACAGATAATGATAGTTTGAGATTGACATTATTTTCGCTCGCTGGAATTATTATGGTCGTTATTATCGTTGGCTCGGTTGCCTTAATTTATAACGCGTTTGCGATAAGCGTTTCTGAACGTGCGCGACATTTAGGAATGTTATCAAGTGTCGGTGCGACGAAAAAGCAAAAGCGCAACTCTGTCTTTTTTGAGGGATTTCTTATTGGCTTAATTAGTATCCCAATCGGTGTTATTGCTGGAGTTGGCGGAATAGCTGCTACGTTTTGGTTTATTAACAAATATCTACATGGTGCATTAGGAGAGAGTGGTGAGAAGCTAGCAGTCATTGTTACACCTCTATCTTTACTTATTGCTTGTCTCATCTCCATCCTAACAATCTTTATCTCTACGTATTTACCAGCACGAAAAGCATCAAAAATTTCAGCGATTGATGCGATTCGTCAAACACAAGATATTAAATTATCGGGAAAAACCGTTAAAACTTCAAAGCTCGTGCGTAAACTATTTGGAATCGAAGCTGAAATCGGATTAAAAAACGTTAAGCGAAATAAAAAACGCTATAAAGTGACTGTATTCTCGCTCGTTATCAGCATTGTTCTTTATTTATCTGTTTCGTTTTTTACAAATAGCATCAGCAAGTCAGCAGAGCTATCACAGGATGGAGTTAATTTCGATATTTCAGTATCTAGTAACGACATGTCACCTCTTGATTTAGAACCGTTCACACATCTAAAGAATGTAACAGAAACTAGCATTCAAACGAGAATTCAGATTAATGCAGCAATTCCTGAAGATGCACTTCCCGATTTGTTAGTTGAGAAAATTAAAGAAGAAGACCTACAAATCGAAGACGGGAAATATGAGTATTATGTAAATTTGTATGGTCTAGATGATTCATCCTTCCGTACTTATGCAGAAACGGTCGGAACAGACTTGAAGAGTTTCACAGATTCAGAGCAACCAACAGCGATTATGGTGGATAAAACTTCTTATCAGGATTTTGACTCAGGTAAATTTATTGAAACAAAAGCAATTCTTCACGCAAAACCTGGTGATAAAATTGAGCTTGTATTAAAAAACTATGAAACGATGGAGCATGTCGCATTACCTGAACTAAAAATTGGTGCATTAACAGACGAGGTTCCAATGGGAGTAACACCCGCAGGTCTAGGAGGGTTAAATATCATCGTTCCGCAAAAAACGATGGATGAGCTAATTAATGGTAATGCAGAAGTAAAAGAGATGGTCGAGCACTATCTATACTTGAATAGCTCTGACCCGATCGCGACACAAAAAGAGATTGAAGATACCACCTCCTCAAATGTTTATGTATACAATGTCTTTAAACAAAAACAAAATGAACAGCAGCTTATTATGTTTTTATCTGTGTTTACGTTCGGCTTTATCGCGTTAATCTCTTTAATCTCAATCGCAAACATTTTCAATACAATTTCAACAAGTATTTCCTTACGAAAAAGAGAATTTGCGATGTTAAAATCAGTTGGCCTCACGCCAAAAGGCTTCAATAAAATGATTTATTACGAAAGTATTTTTTATGGTGTTAAGGCTTTACTGTACGGGCTTCCGATAAGTGGAGTTGTCATGTTCCTTATGTATTGGTCATTACAAAATACGTTTGAATATGGCTTCATCCTCCCATGGATGAATATCCTATTCGTCATTGTAGCAATATTTATCATCGTTAGCTCTGCAATGCTTTATTCGATTCAAAAGATTAAAAAGGAAAATATTATTGATGGGTTAATTCAGGAGAATATTTGATATGAAAACAGGTGCTTATCTATGCAGCACCTGTTTTTTTGTACAAGGGGTAAAAACCTTGAAGATACGTACATATCTTACTAAATAATGCTAAATTAAATTTCAAGCCAATTTAAGAGCTTAAATTTACTAGAGGTATAAGTACTTTAAAATAGCTATAGGCAAAATCAAAGAAGAATCCCTAATATTAAGTAACTAATCCTCCTATTACTT
>NZ_CADEPK010000088.1 GCF_902829255.1 Metabacillus niabensis
CACTTCAATAAATTTTACAGAAAATCGATAATAGTTTCAAGTTATATCAATGGATTTATACATTATTTTCAGGACTTAAACACTAGTGAGGGGATTTTTAGTTCCATTGCTCGCTTTACTATTTTGTTTATCAATGCAAAAAGGACGACAATTCACTTGTCGTCCTGTTATCTTTTCTTATAGATTACGATATAAAGGGAATTTGCTTGTTAGAGCTTCTACACGTTGCTTAGCTTCTGCTAATTTTGCTGCATCTTCATTGTTTTTAAGAGCAAACGCGATAATGCTACCGATTTCGTCCATTTCCTCTAAACCGAAGCCACGGCTTGTTACAGCTGCAGTACCAATACGAATTCCGCTTGTTACGAATGGGCTTTCTGTTTCAAAAGGAATTGTATTTTTGTTTACAGTGATTCCAATTTCATCAAGCACATGTTCAGCAACCTTACCAGTTAATTGAAGTGAACGAACATCTACTAATAATAAATGGTTATCAGTACCACCCGAAACAAGTGTTAAGCCTTCTGATTGTAATTTTTCTGCTAAACGCTTTGCATTATCAATGATGTTTTGAGCATACGTTATGAAGCTATCTTGAAGTGCTTCACCGAATGAAACTGCCTTCGCAGCAATTACGTGCATTAGCGGGCCACCTTGAATACCAGGGAAGATCGATTTATCGATTTTCTTACCGAATTCTTCTTTACATAAAATCATACCGCCACGTGGTCCACGAAGTGTTTTATGTGTTGTAGTTGTAACAAAGTCTGCATATGGCACTGGATTTTCATGTAAGCCAGCAGCAACAAGTCCTGCAATGTGTGCCATATCGACCATGAAATACGCTCCTACTTCATCAGCAATTTCACGGAATCTCTTAAAGTCAATTGCTCTAGGATATGCACTAGCACCAGCAACGATTAATTTTGGTTTGTGTGTTCTTGCTTTTTCTAACACATCATCATAATTAATACGATGTGTTACTTCGTCAACACCGTATTCAACAAAGTTGTATTGAACACCACTAAAGTTAACTGGGCTACCGTGAGTTAAGTGACCGCCATGAGATAAGTTCATCCCTAAAACAGTATCACCATGCTCTAAAATCGTGAAATACACGCCCATGTTTGCTTGTGCGCCAGAGTGAGGCTGTACGTTAACATATTCTGCTCCAAAAATTTGCTTTGCACGTTCTCTTGCAATATCTTCGACAACATCAACATGCTCACAACCACCATAATAACGACGGCCAGGATATCCTTCTGCATATTTATTTGTAAGGACTGAACCTTGAGCTTCCATTACTGCTTCACTAACAAAGTTTTCTGATGCAATTAATTCAATTTTCGACTCTTGACGCTTACGCTCTAACTGAATCGCTTCAAAAATTTTCGCATCTTGTTCTGGTAAATGTTTCATTCTGAATCGTATCTCCCTTCATTTCAAACCTATAAGATAAATTACAACGTCTAATTCCATCTATATTGTACACGGTAATTAGCAAGAATGTAATAGATTTTCTAAAATATTTTCGTGAATCTTACTATTTTCCAAAAAATCGAACCTTAAAAACGAATATTATTCGCAAATAATGTTTTAATTATTCGTTTTATTACGATTTAAGTACATCTTTGTTCAAAAGATTAATACACCTATTTTCGTTACTTTTTCTGACAATGTCAACTATAATGTTTGAAAATTCCGCAACTATTTTATTTAAATGCGAAATTGGAGTAAAGGTTGATTTCTTATTAATATATCCGTTTTTAGAAAAGAGCCTAGTATTTTTAACAAACGTTTAAAGAAGAACGAAAGCTACAAAAAAATGACCTCGGTTCAATTCCGAGGTCATTTGGTTAGCGGCACGTCTGATTATCAATGTCTAATTCATAAACCGCTCTAGAACCACCTATTAACTTTGGACGGGTTTTCGCCATTGTAACGTGGGCAGAACCAATTTGTTTGATTTTGCTTCGAAGTGGCACTGCGACATGCTTTAGATGCATGCCGATAAAAGTATCACCGATATCAATACCCGCATCTGCTTTTATAAACTCTACAACAGCTGGATGTTCCATGTGCTGATATGCATAGGTCGCCATTGAACCTCCTGCCTTTTTGACAGGAATGACCGTCACCTCGTCAAAGCCTTTTTCCTTTGCAACGGCTTTTTCAACTACTAACGCTCTGTTAAGATGTTCACAGCATTGAAAGGCAAGGTGCACACCTGTGCTTTGCTGAAACTGAGAAAGCAAGTGAAAAATCATTTTGGCTACGTCCTCAGAGCCTGCTGTACCTATCTTTTCTCCAATTACTTCACTCGTACTGCACCCAATGACAAGCAAATCGCCAGCCTCCAATTGGGCCTGGGCATGAAAATCCTCTAATAGCACCGATAAATCATGCTGCCAACCTTCGAGATTTGCCATTTGTTTTCCGCTTCCTTCTTATAAATGTTCGTTTTCGTATTCGCTGATTTTGCCTACACGTGTTGCATGACGCCCACCTTGAAATTCAGTTGTTAACCAAATTTTCGCGATCTCACGAGCAAGGCCTGGACCGATAACACGCTCACCCATTGAAAGAACATTCGTGTCATTATGCTCCCGTGTTGCTTTAGCACTGAATGTATCATGAACTAAGGCACAACGGATACCCTTTACTTTATTCGCTGCAATACTCATACCTATACCTGTCCCACAAATTAGGATGCCTCTATCTACTTCACCACTTACGACCATATTTGCAACAGGTATCGCATAATCTGGATAATCGACAGATGTTTCACATTCACAGCCCATATCTTTATATTCAATGTTCATTTCTTCTAATAATGCAATAATTTCTTTACGAATATTGATACCACCATGATCTGACGCAATTGCTACTTTCATTGTATCCTCCTAAAGAATTTTGACATTTAATCTCTATCCTTTTATTTTACCGCTTGGATATTGAATCGATCAATGTTTTTCCTTAGTTTGTCCGCACTTTCCGCAAGGCTTGCGCTTAAATCATTTAACTGCTCAATATGGTTCGTTTGGTCGACAATAGCAGATGCGACTTCTTGAGCACCTGCTGACGTCTCCTCAGCAATTGCCGCCACTTCCTCTGATTGTGCACCAGTCGTTTGTAGAGAATTCATTTGTTGTTGGACAAGTCCGCTAATTTGCGAAACAGCTTTAGCAACTTCCATAATAGATTGACTCGTTTCTTCAAGCATTTTACCAGACGTTTGGCCATTGTGTGCTTGTGCCTTTGCGGTTTCTACTTGTTCTCCGATTTGACCAACTACATTTTGAACCTCTTGCTGTATATTTTCAATTAGCCCTGTAATCCCTTGAACTGCTTTTGCGCTCTCATCAGCAAGCTTTCTTACTTCCTCTGCCACGACAGCAAATCCTTTACCATGCTCACCTGCTCTCGCTGCTTCAATAGATGCGTTTAATGCTAATAAGTTTGTTTGATTAGCAATATCGCCAACTAACGAAACAATTGTCGAAACCTCATTCGCATGTTCCTCTAAGCGACGTACCGCTGTCATCGATGCTTCATTCTCTTCTGCTAATTTTTGTATCCCTGAAATTAAGGAATCATACACCTGCTTACTTTCTGAAAGAGATGAAACCATTTCATTGGACATTTTTTCAGAGGAGGCTGCTTTGTTTTCTACTTGTGTTGCAAATTCAATAATATCCTCTACCGCTGAGGCTGTCTCTTGAATTGAACTAGCAGATTGATCAGCACCGCGTGAAATTTCTTGAACAGTTGTCGAAATTGCTTCCGCCTGCTTTGCAGCATTACTTGAAGCGGCTGCCATTTTTTTCACCTGCTCATTTGTTTCCTGAAAATTATCCTCAATGCTTTGCACCATACTTCTCATATTTTGTTGCATTTGATTGAACGCAAGTGTTAAGCCTTTAATTTCATCATCGCTTTTCGGCACTGGAACATCCTCATGAATATCACCATCTGCTGCTCTGTATGCTGCAGTTTCAAGTCTGTGTAAGGCTCTTGTTATAAAGCCTGCACCAAAGTATGTGAGAATCCCTGACCAAATAATCCCCAATATTAAAGTAATTAATGTAAAAACTTCTTCATCAATAATATTGTCAGCAAAATTGACTAGATAATAGATAAAAAATGCACTAGTTGAATAGGTTATTAACGCCAATACTGTTGTAAACACGACAAGCTTGAGTCTTAGACTAAACTTATATTTTTTTCTGCTTTTCATCCTTGTTTCTCCTCTTCAACATTTTTCTAACTTTCAAGTTGTTCTATCAATTTTGAAATGTACTTTTCTAAATCCTCTAATGTTCGCTTGTAGGTAGATAACGAGCCTCCAAACGGGTCGGTAATGTCTTTATTCCCCATTCCTTTCTCACCAACATATTCTGCAAGTGTGAACGTTTTGCGTCCCGCGTCTGGATAATAATCAATCACCGATTGTTTATGACTATTCGTCATCGTTAAAATAATTGTTGCCCATTCAACTAGCTCAGGGCTAAGACTTGAAGATTGATGCTCGCACGCAATCCCCTTTTCACGTAGCGCCTCAATCGCATTGGGGGATGCGTTATTCCCATCCATAGCAAAAACTCCCGCTGATTTCACCTCAATTTGTTCAGATGTTTTCAGATGCTTCAATAATGCCTCTGCCATTGGACTTCTACACGTATTTCCTGTACAAACAAATAGTACTTTGGTCACACAAAAACACTCCCTTTTATCATTATAATGGAAATATTATTAAGAAAATAGTCAAGTTTTGAATTTTTTGTATAATTCTTTATACCTAGTTCTAACCCTTCCACGTAAAGGGTAGTTATCTACATTATTCCTGAATACATAACCTCATGACAAGAAATCAAAAGCTTCCATCTTCTATTATTTAACATAGGATACTTTCACAGTTTAAAACAGAGGAATCAAAATCACAATTATTGAATTTTTCTCATTAGCTGTTCTCGTATTCTTTTTATTCAATTCGTTTTCATTGTATGTACTTTACTCAATTGTAAGGGTAATTCATCAAGGACATACACTTCCTTTGTAGAAATTGTTATCTTCTTATTCTATTCAGCTAAAAAACATAACAAAAGGCAATGATGCGCAAACACCATTGCCTCTATCTTCTATTTTGCTTTTTAACAATTAAAATACGTATATATACGGGTCTGATGGAGCTTCTATTTTTTCAAGCTTGCCGATTTCAATTAAAGGAATGTCTCGGTCATTTTTGTTTGTTTTATTAATGACTCCCGTTACCTTTACCCATTCATCATTTTTCAAATCTTTTGCTGCTTCCCCTGTTGCCATCGTTCCCATTACCTGAAGGTCAGCTACACAGCATGAAACTGTAAATCTAGAAATCGACATTTCATCCTGGGCAAAATCAGTTTCACGATAAACGAAGCCAACAATTTCAATTTCTTTCCCTACAAACTTATCTAAATTAGTTTCAATATACTTTGTTATTTTTGAGTATTCAGCATCGGTTACTGTAATTTTATCACTATTCAGCAAGCCTTCTAAATACATTTCATCAACACTCTTCGCTTCTGGGCTACTCGTTTCAGCCGTCGTCGTTTTCGTTTCATTGCTTGCAGTCTGTGCTGCTTCAACCTGTGTATTCGCAGTACCAAAATTTATACCACGATTTTTAATGACGGAACTATCTAACACTACTTCTGGAAACATAAACCCTGTTAAAACAGGAAAGAGAAATAGAGAATATACAAATAAGGATTTCACTGGTGATCTCTTCCCTGTATGATCAAGCCCACAATCGCAATAAATGTCTAATTCCTTCTTTGAATCACTTCGCCAAATTTGGAGAATCCCTAATATCAAAAACGTCCCCGCTGCAAAATAGACGAATGGGAGCATTTTAGGGGCAATGAAGTTTGTAATATCACCTGAAATAATTAATTTAAATAATAGTAAAGTGAAGCCTACTAAAATAATGCCTCGAATATATTTTTGAAAGCCTAAGTCATTCGTTTGATCCATCTGCTTTCCTCCGTTCTTCTTTTTATTTCCTTAAATAAACTGTTGATAGATGATAACGCCAAAATAGACGATAGCTGTAACAATGATAATGAAGCAAAGAACAAATTTCGTCCGGAAATAGGCAAATAATAGTATCGTATTTTTCATATCTAGCATCGGACCATAAACGAGGAATGCTAGCAGAGCACCCGGTGCAAATGTCGTACCAAACGATGCTGCAACAAAGGCGTCTGCCTCTGAGCATAGTGACAGAACAAATGCAAAGCCCATCATCACAAGCGGTGAGCTAAATTCATTTGATCCTAAGGATAAAAGCACCTCTCGATTTAAGAAGGTTTGGAATAAGCTAGCGATAAATGCACCTAGAATCAAGTATTTCCCCATATCAAAAAACTCATCACTAGCGTGGTAAAAGGTCGCCTTCCATTTATTTACTTGCAATGTTTCTTGCTTTTGCGCTTCATTACCTACTAGTTCTTCTGAAGTTAGCTTTAATTGATTACTATTTTTAAAAAATAAATAGATGACAAGTCCTATAATCATTGATAATACGAATGCTAAGCCCATGCGCCCGACTAAAATAGATGGATTAGACTGAAAAGCAAAGTATGTTGATGC
>NZ_CADEPK010000089.1 GCF_902829255.1 Metabacillus niabensis
ATCTTATAGAAAAGAGTCTAATTATTTCAGGAATTTTATCACGAACGAGTTTATTATATAATGGCATTAATGATTCTCCCTTTTCAGCTTTTATAAGTCCAAAACAGATGTATCCCCCGCTATTCAATAAAAATCTATGAAAAATGGATAACTAAATTCGGTCCTATATTGAATCATAACCTCCATAGGTTTCTTATCATTCTTCTCTGTACTCAAGGCATCTTCATCCTTCATCAACCCTTCGTACCAGATTTGCCCTTTATTGTTTTTCTTTAGCTCCACTGAACCATCGAAGTATATTTCAAAGTTATCTGTATTGTAATATTCAAATATCTCTTTTTCACTCAATTCGGTTCGTATCCTTTTATACGCAACAAGTGTTGGATAACCGCCATTGCCCCAAGGACCTCCTCCATAGATAACCCCATAATCAAAATCTTGTTCAATCACTTCTGATTTTCTAGGTAACTCTAATTCTAAAAGTCTATTTGCATTTTTCTTAGCGTAAAGGTATTCCTGGCCAACGAACACATAAAACAGAAATAATACGATTAATCCTCCTAAAACAATCATAAAAGGCAAAAATCTCTTTAGCCCTCGTTTCACAAAGAACACCTCGTTATATTACCTATTGCCTTAAATTAATCCATCACTACTCATTTCAGTACGCCTTTTAGTTTAAGCTCAAGCATTATCAATTCCGTTCCCTGTAACAATAAAATGAGGGCTGTTATCTTTCGGCTTAAATAATCTCCAGTGCTCACTATATTCATCGTCTTCTGAACTGTCTGGAAATACGTCTAACTTATAGCCACCCGATAAAAGGATTGTTAATCCACCGACTTCATCAGAATCAATTTGTATTACTTTTATTTGTCGGTTTTCTTTTATAAAAGCTTTCATACGTTCATCAAACCTGTTGTTACCATGTATATCCCAATCGAAATCCTCATAATCTTCATCCCATTGTGAGTGAGGAGAATAGAAATCCCTTGAAGCAACAACAATTTTGCTTCCTAATGTAATTCTCCACGAACATTGGATATGTAAAGCGTATTCTGCAGCTTCTTCGGTTCTGCCTCTTCGGATTATTTGAACGATATCCCCAAAGCCTAACCATAAGAGGTTAGATGCCCTTCCTGCATACTGTAATTTTGAACCTACTATTTTTCCAACTTCAGATATTATTTCTTCTCTCATCTTTGACCCCTTTTAAACCGTAATTTAGATTTCTACTAGCTTCCTATAATTAACAGTGACTCGTATGCTAAAACTCCAAGTAAAATGATCACGATTTGCATGCATATTCCTATAAGACTACAAACCCTTCCAGAAAAAGCTAACCCCTTGCCTTTTTGCTTTAAACGGTTGATTTCACCAATGCTTTTGAAGGATAGGGCAAAGCCAATAATACCTAGAATTAAGCCAATATAAGGTAAGATGATTGATAATATCCCTAAAGTTAAAGAAACGATAGATTTATTATTTGTCTCCCTCAAATTTTAGCCCCCTAAAAATAAAAATACGAGCATTTCAACTAGTAAAGTTTAGGCATTTCCTTGTTTCATCATACCATTGAAGCGTTCTTTTTTGGTAAAAAATACAAGTTTATTCTTTGAATAAAAAATGCGCCACCACCTATTGTGGCAACGCTATCTGTTAAGTGAAAAAGATTCCTTGAAATGAAACATAGAACATCAATAAAGTAACAAGGATCGTTAGCATTCCTATTCGTTTTTTCTTTTCCTTTAGTTGAGATACTGCTAATGTCAAAAACGATGCCCCTAAAAAAAGATAGACATACGAGCTTAAATCAACCGAATTCACGTTTAAATTATAGACGGCAATTACCACACCAATGAATGAAAAAATAATTTGTAATAGGTTTAACATATAATCCCTCCCTTTACTTGTCGCTTCTTTTATCATTATTACGTTCTATTATTGGAAAAAGTTTCAAGATTATATTGAATGCTTTTTATGAAACTATACTTTTTATTGAATGAGAAAACCGTCATCACGTAATATAGTAAATCACCTTATAATTCACCATAAAACCACCCTATGATTAGGTAATTTCCCAAATTAAAGAAATAAATAGGGCGTTTACTAAAATTCTCTTATCTTTTCAAAAAAAATAGATTGCTTTAAAAGATATTTATAAAATATAATAACAAAATGATAATGATTATCATTATTAATAAATTAAGGGTGCGTTCAAATGTTACATACCTCTCCTCAAAAATTCAACAAAAATCGTTCAAACACTTATCTGTTATTGCTTTTATTTATTTTAGCG
The DNA here is from genome assembly GCF_902829255.1 of Metabacillus niabensis. Classification (GTDB taxonomy): domain Bacteria; phylum Bacillota; class Bacilli; order Bacillales; family Bacillaceae; genus Metabacillus; species Metabacillus niabensis. The sequence continues at coordinate 2,300 of NZ_CADEPK010000089.1, forward strand.
ATTCTTGGAGTAATCACCAGCATGATTTTGGCTATTTCTCTTGGGGCAAAAGAGGTTACGTTTCATACAGTGTTGTCAGCAATTTTCCATTATAATCCTACACTGACTGAGCAACAGATTATTTTTGAACTGCGGCTTCCTCGGGTGATTGGTGCAGCAATTGTCGGGGCGGGCTTTGCTGTTGCCGGGTGTTTAATACAGGGGGTTACCCGCAATCCATTAGCTGATGCAGGGATTCTTGGCATTAACGCTGGAGCGATGTTTATCGTTACTCTTTGCTTTGCTTTTTTTCCAGGTATTCCGTACTCTTTGTTAATGATTTTTTCATTTATTGGTGCAGTGCTAAGTACATTGTTCATTTTTATCATCGGCTCTTCTGTCCCAGGTGGGCTAACACCTATGCGTCTAACAATTTCAGGTGCAGTAATTGCAGCACTGTTACATTCACTTAGTACAGGTATTGCCATTTACTTTGATTTGAATCAAGATTTAGCCTTTTGGTTCGCAGGTGGTGTAGCAGGAATTAAGTGGGATCATTTAAAGGTGTTAGCTCCTGTCATTCTGATCACCATTATTTGGGCAATGATAATGGGACGCTCTGTTTCTCTTATTTCCTTAGGGGATGATATTGCAAAGAATCTTGGGATGAACGTAGCCTTCATTAAGGTTCTATCTATAATTATAGCTGTTATTTTGGCAGGAGTTTCTGTTTCAGCTGTTGGTTCAATAGGTTTTATCGGATTAGTCATCCCCCATATTTCTCGAAAGTTAGTTGGAGTAGATTATAAGCTTATCATCCCGATGTCAGCTTTATTGGGTTCAATCTTACTGATTATAGCTGATTTAGGTGCGAGAACGATCAATCCACCTCGTGAATTGGCCATTGGTATATTAGTTGCCTTAGTCGGAGTCCCGTTTTTTCTTTATATTGCTCGTAAAACTGGAAGTGATTTATAAATGAAATTCCAAGCTAACGTCGACAACAAAAGAGCCTATACTGTTGCTTTCGTATTAATCTTAATCAGCATCAGTATTGTATTAATTAGTTTGAATACAGGATCCTTGAAAATTACTCCGTTAAAAGTGGTCCAAACCCTATTTGGATATGGTGACGATAAAAGCTCATTAGTCCTGTTTGAATACAGGATGCCAAGAATTTTAATCACCATGTTAGGCGGAATTGGCTTAGGTATTTCTGGTGCAATTCTACAAGGATTATCCCGTAACCCTTTGGCAGACCCAGGAATTTTAGGACTACATGCAGGGGCCTCCTTTGGTCTTATTCTTTTTGTTACTTATTATCATTCGTTTGATGGTCATGCAGCGATTCTTATTCCGTTATTTACTTTTTTAGGTGGATTTTTAACTGCTTTTATAATTATTATTCTTGCTTATGACCGGGCGAAAGGATTGCTGCCTATCAGACTGATTCTCACAGGAATTGCCGTTTCAGCAGGCTTTAGTGCCGCTACGCTTTTCCTTTCCCTTCGTCTTGATGAAGAGACATATACATTTGCTTCAAGATGGCTTGTAGGAAATGTTTGGGGAAGAGATTGGATTCATGTACTCGCCCTTTTTCCTTGGATTCTGATCCTAGCACCTTTTGCTTGGTCCCAGTTTAGAACATTAAATGTCCTAGCTTTAGGGGATGACGTCGCAGCAGGGCTCGGTACCTCAGTTCAAAGCCAACGCTTGCTTATGCTGGCAACGGCTGTTGGTCTATCGTGCGCGAGTGTTGCAATGGTAGGCGGGATTGGCTTTATCGGTCTCGTTGCCCCCCACCTTGCACGTCGTCTTGTTGGCCCCATGTATCAGCATAGTCTTCCTGTCGCAGGGCTCATTGGGATGGTCATTTTAGTGATTGCAGATACGGTGGGACGTTCTATCTTTCAGCCAAATGCAATTCCTGCAGGTGTCATTGTTGCAGCAATTGGAGCCCCATATTTTCTTTATTTATTGGCAAAAACAAAATAAATTCAACTACAAGGAGATACATTGATGAAAAAGAAACTTATCCTTTTATTTAGTGCAATGCTGTTACTATTAATGTCAGCATGCGGACAAAATGCTTCAAATGCGACTCAATCATCGAATGAAGAGAAGGCAGCTGATAATGAAACGAGAATTGCCTCCCTCTCTATTCACTTAACAAATGATTTGCTTGCGTTAGGAATTACACCTGTTGGTTCGGTCGTTGGCGGAGAGTTAAAGGATTTTCTTCCCCATGTGAAGGATCAGTTGAAGGATACGAAACAGCTTGGACCTGCTAAAGATCCAGACATGGAAACATTGCTCGAATTGAACCCTTCTGTCATCTATCTAGATAAAGAATTTGGAGGGCAGGATGTATCCAAATATGAAAAGATTGCCCCTACAGAAGTATTTAATCTTGATGAAGGAACCTGGAGAGACCATTTAAAATCAATTGGGAAGCTTGTGAACCAAGAGGAGAAGGCTGAACAATTTATTGCAGATTACGAAACCCAAGCAAAAGAAGTACGCACGTTAATTAAAAATGAACTTGGTGAAGATAGTAAAGTGATGGCCATTCGTGTTACCGCAAAAGAATTACGCGTCTTTACGACAAAACGTCCAATGGGTCCGATTTTATTTGAGGATTTACAATTAAAGCCTGCTAACGGAATTGAGGAGCTTGATTCAAACCAGCCATACGAGGTAATTTCCCAGGAGGTTCTTCCAGACTTTGATGCTGATGCTATATTTGTTGTTGTCAATCGAGATGACGAAGCTCAAACAGCTTACAAACAGTTACAGGAGTCCCCTATTTGGCAAGGTTTAAAAGCAGTAAAAGCCAATCATGTCTACAAAGTTCCAGATCAACCTTGGCTTGATTATTCAGCATTAGGAAATAAAATGGCGTTGGATCATGCAAAAGAAATTTTCTCAAAATAGCTTATAGAAATCTATCCTTTGATTTTTATCGAATATGCTACCATACGAAAATTCGCGATATTAAGCCTGTGAAACAACGATTTCACAGGCTTTTTAAACAATTTTATAGCATTATTGTCCAACTAAACTCATCCTTAAGTGAGCCATTTTGGATACCAATTAATGTATCATAAAGCATTTGTGTTACTTCTCCAATTTCGCTATTGTTAATGATGATTTTTTCATCTAACCATTTTAATTCCCCAATTGGTGAAATAACTGCCGCTGTTCCGGTTCCAAATGCCTCTTCTAATGCTCCATTATGGTAGGCTTCGACAATTTCATTAATTGATATTCTGCGTTCTTCAACAGCAATCTTTTTTGCCTTTAACAACTGAATCATGGAATCACGTGTAATACCTGGAAGGATACTACCGTTTAACGCAGGTGTTATAACGGTCCCATTTATTTTGAAGAAGATGTTCATACTTCCTACCTCTTCAACATAACGCTTTTCTTTTCCGTCTAACCATAATGTTTGCTCATATCCATCTTTGCTGGCCATTTCCTGTCCTTTAAGACTACTCGCATAATTACCACCCGTTTTTGCTGCACCTGTTCCGCCCGGAGCAGCCCGCACATAGTAATCCTCAACTAGAATTCTTACTGGTTTTATACCGTCTTTGTAGTAAGAGCCTACAGGAGACAAAATCATGATGAATTGGAATTGCTTTGCAGAAGACACACCTAAACACGGATCTGTCGCAATAATAAATGGACGAATATATAAAGATGTCCCAGGAGTACTTGGAATCCAATCCCGATCGACTGCTACCAATTGCTTCAGTGCTTCTAATGCAAGCTCTTCATTGATGGCAGGGATACATAAACGTTCATTAGACACATTTAATCTTTTGAAATTACTTTCTGGCCGGAATAGTAACACTCTTTTATCTACTGTTAAATATGCCTTTAGTCCTTCAAATACCGTTTGACTATAGTGAAAAACCTTTGCAGCTGGATCTAAGGAAATTGGTTGATACGGGATAATCCGTGGATCATGCCAGCCCTTGTCTTCTTTATAATCTAAGACAAACATATGGTCAGTAAAAAACCTACCAAAGCCAAGATTGTTAAGATCAGGTTTCTGTTTTTTGTTTGTTGTTAGCTCTGTTTTAATTTCTATCATCTCATAGTCTCCAATACATCATAGTTTAATGAATATTCCGAAAATAAGGAATTATA
>NZ_CADEPK010000090.1 GCF_902829255.1 Metabacillus niabensis
ATTGATAATAATTCAACAGGACCTACAAATGCGGGCATGCTACTCCTCCTGCTATCTTGTGAATTCAAGACTATTTTTCATATATTTTATGAAAATCAGCGTTTTTCGTTCTCATTTTCCTTAATCTTTTCTTTTTTCAACTCAACCTTATATTTATTTCGTAATTTAATTAAGCGAACGATATTTAACGTTACAGCTTTAAGTACGGCATACGTTGGAACCGCAAGGATCATCCCCAATATACCCCCAAAGCTCCCCGCTCCGATTAATAATAAAATAATCGTTAACGGATGGGTATTTAATCGTTTCCCGATAATAAGTGGAGATAGGAAGTTCCCGTCAATTTGCTGAACTACTGTCACGACAAGTGCTGCTAAAAGAGCCTTTCCTGGTGAATCTAACAAAGCGATAATGACAGCCGGAGCAGCACCGATAAATGGCCCTAAATACGGAATAATATTCGCCACAGCAACGACTAACCCTAAAACTAATGCATAATTTAAACCAATAATGGAATAACCGATATAACAGCCGACGCCAACAAATAATGAGACGATTACTTGGCCTTGAATATAAGCAGATAAAGTATTATTTAAATCTTGTAAAATCTTAACCCCTTCATGACGATAAGTGTTAGGTAAGATTTTTACAATTTGACCTGGCAGCTTATGGCCATCCTTCAGCATATAAAATAAAATAAATGGTACAGTAATCATCGTTAATGTAATATCTGTCACAACACCTAGTACCTTTGTAAAGCTTGCAGTAATGCTTTCAGGTAGGCTTGTTGCAAGGCCTGTTAATGTATCCTCAATTTGCTCTAACGAAACATATTCCTGTTCCATTACCCATTTAAACTCAGATGTTTGCGTAAGGTTGGTAATGAAATTCGATATTTCCGTTGCAAAGGTTGGAACATTTTTCACTAAATCTGTTACCTGTTGTGATAAAATTGGTCCCACGAATGCAACAACTGCTGCAATAACACCAATAAAGACTATATAAGGAATTAAGATAGCAAGTGTTCTCGGTACCTTCCCCTTCTCAAGAAGTTTCACTAAAGGTGAAAAGATAAAAAATAAGATTCCAGCAATTAAAATAGGAAAAAATAAAGTAGAAGCAAAGACTATGATTGGTTCAAAAAGAAAGGAAACCTTCGTGCCAACATAGACAATTAATAACAACAATAAAATCTGAAGTGTCCAAAAATGCGTTTTTGATTTAAACAAACGAAATCCTCCTATATATGTAAGCACCGCAACTTACGCAATCTAGTAAAAGTATAGCCAGATTTATCACATTATATAGGCTATACGTTTCAATGCGGTGAAACGTTTCAAAAAAGCTTCCCATTTCTAGAACTTTTTTCTAAGTAGTTTTAATTCTACTTTACATGATTTTATAGGAATATACTATACAAAAACGGCAACGAATCGTTGTGACCTCAAGGGGCAAGATGAAGATACAGCAAAAAGAGCCGTCTCAAAAGGATAAATCCTTAAAATCGAAACAGCTCTATAACTATATTTACTCAACAAATACCTCTTCAATGACCTCTAATTCAGGAATTTTCCGAATTTCGATTGAACGGATGAGATGCCCCTCCATATCAATAATTTGAAACTCGACTCCTTTATAAAGGATTTTATCTCCGATTTTACAGTCAATATTTTGGGTGAGAATCCAACCTGCTAATGTATCAACCTCGTCCTCTTCGATATCTAACTCTAGCAATCGATTAATCTCTTGGATTAAGACTTTACCTTCAACTACATAATGCATGTTTCCACGTTGTTGTATTTCCGGTACTTCATCTTGGTCAAATTCATCCCTGATCTCTCCAACAATTTCCTCAATAATGTCTTCAACTGTTACTAATCCAGCTGTTCCCCCGTATTCATCAACTAAAATCGCTAAATGGACTCGTTCCTTTTGCATTTTTATTAATAGCTTATGTATAGGGATTGATTCAATTACTTGGATTACCGGCCTAATATACTTTTGAATTGATGCGTTTTTTCGTTGCTGAGGTGTTAAATAATACAAATCTGTAAATATCTCTTTAATATTTACCATTCCAAGAACATGGTCTTTATCACCGTTTACAACCGGATAACGGGTAAATTCCTCCGTTCTCATAATCTCAAGATTTTCTTCAAAGGTATTATCAACGGACGTTGTAACAATTTCGGTTCTCGGTACCATAATTTCCTTTGCAATTCGTTCATCAAATTCAAATATTTTGTTTACGTATTTAAATTCCGACGAATTGATTTCACCGCTCTTATAGCTTTCCGAAAGAATAATACGCAGCTCTTCTTCTGTATGTGCTAGCTCATGTTCTGATGCTGGCTTTAATCCGATGGTACGAATGAGTAAATTTGCAGAGCCATTCAAAATCCAAATAAAAGGAAACATGATCTGATAAAATAGAATAAGAGGTCTGGCAAATAACAGCGTAATATTCTCTGCCTTGTGAATCGCAACGGTTTTCGGAGCTAATTCTCCAATGACGACATGGAGAAATGTAACGATTAGAAAGGCACTAATAAACGAGAAAAAAGAAGAAAATGATTCGTTTATATGAAGCTGTTCAAACAGCGGGTGCAGCATGCTCTCAAATGTTGGTTCACCAAGCCATCCTAAGCCTAACGCAGTAATCGTAATACCTAGCTGACAGGCTGATAAATATCCATCTAAATTCGAGACAATCTTCTTTGCTACTTTTGCTGATTGATTCCCCTCTGCGATAAGCTGATCGAGACGGGAGCTTCTTAATTTCACAATTGCAAATTCCGATGCTACGAAAAATGCAGTGACTGCAATTAATATTGCAATCAGGATCAGGTTAACTATGTCCAAAATGAGGGATTGCTCATAAGTGTATCCACTACGAACAATCCCTGTCACCTCCTAATGAATGAAATATTCACCTTTTGTTATTCATCGTTCCCTTGGAAGAAAATCATAACGAACTTTAACAATTCAAATAAAGCCATTAACGCACCTGCTACATATGTTAATGCAGCTGCTCCTAATACTTTATTTACACCGTGCTCTTCATTATTCGTAATAATCCCTTCAGAGACCATAATTTTTTTTGCTCGTGAGCTTGCGTTAAACTCAACTGGTAATGTAATAACTTGAAATGCAACCGCGAAAGAAAAGAGAATTATTCCTAAGCCAATTAAATTTAAATTACTTAGTAAAAGACCACCTATGAACAAAAATGGAGCAATTCCTGATGTTAAATTAACAACAGGAAACATCTTATGGCGAAGAACTAATGCCCCATATGCTTCCTTATGCTGAATCGCATGCCCTACTTCGTGTGAAGCAACTGATACCGATGCAATCGAATGTCCGTAATAAACAGGCTCAGATAAGCGGACAACTCGTTTCATTGGATCGTAATGATCTGATAATGTCCCACGTACAGGCTCTACACGGACTTGATACAAACCGTTTTGATCAAGGATTTGTCTAGCTACCTCTGCACCTGTTTTATGTGAAGAAACAGCAACCTGTGACCATTTGTTAAAAATACCTTTTACTTTAAACTGTGCCCAAATGGATAATCCTAAAGCAGCAAAAATTAATATGTCCATTGGATGAAAAAACATGATCTTCCTCCTCTATTTTCTAACATCTATTTAAATAGATGTTGTTACTTCCTCTCTTATTAGATGTCCAATTTTTCTCCAAAATTACTTCATAATCAACGATAAAGATTCGATTAACGATTTACTTTGGGAACTTATTTGTTGCGTTACTTTAGCTTGAGAATCCTTATTTAGTTGTTCAAATAACGGTTTTAATTCTTGTATCTCAACCTCAAGGTTTTTCATATGTGCTGCTAAAAGCTTCGCAAACTTTATACATTTGTCTTGCTCATCTTCCGAAAGGCTTTTATACCGTCTTATTTCCATTCGTTCTTTAATTTCCTGCAGACTCATATTTAATTCCTTACATAATTCAATGAAGCGAATATCCTGGACCGTTTTATCACTATATAAACGATAATTAGAGGTAGATGTTTTCTCAACTTGAAGTAAACCAATTTGTGTATAATAATCAATTGTTCGTTTCGAAACATTTACCTTTTCGGCTAGCTCACCGATTTTATACAATGACACCCCATCCAATCACCTCTTGATCCTAGTATTAGTTTAATTATATTTTTTTAAAACCGTACAGTCAAACGTTATACTTTGAAAAACGAATACAACTAATTAACCTATATGTACAAAATAAGCAGACCTAAAGCAATCATATTGCATAAAGATCTGCTCCTAATACCTTAGATTTATGTTTTTGAGATTTATAGCCATATCTCGATTTTTAAACTGATTCACGATATTTTGTTAGAAGTTGATAAATTTTATGGTCAAGACGATCAATTTTTATCATTGCTTCCTCTTTGGATATTTTTCGATAATGGTGCTTACCATATGGTTCTTCATCCATTTCGTCAGCAAGACGAACAATTTGTTGTAATGTTGTTTTTTTCATTGAATTTTCCGGAAGATAGGAATCTGTGTGAAGTAATATTGCTAAAGCAATTTCCTTTGCATATTGTCTATCTTCACCAAGTCTAATTAATAATTTATGTGCTCTTTCTGCACCCTTAATCGCATGTATATCATTTTTTTTGTATTTTTCATAATCCCATTCGCCGTTCGTATACCATTCATAATGGCCAATATCATGGAGCAATCCTGCTTTTGCTGCAAGATCAGGATTCACACCATGCTTTACCGCAAGCTGCACTGCATATTCTGCAACCTTAATGGCATGATCGACTCCAGATCGGTTTAAATATTTTTGAGCAATTGGGTGAGTAAATAAATCCTTTAGTAATACTCGACACATGTTCATCCTCCTCACCAAGTTTTTCAGATCAATGTACCATATATTTAAATCCTCTTCAACAAGGAGGCTCAATCATCTCACAAAAATGTTTTTCTACTATGTATATGCAATCTCACATGAATTGGTACTTTTTTTGCTCGTAAATCCTATTAAAGTATTGCTTCTCCTATAAAAAAAGGACCTGGAGCAAGCTCCAATGGGGTCTCTCTTTATACTCCTCGCTAAGAAGGAGTCTCATGTATCCGCTCCAATTAATAAAGTGGCTAAAAATCAACAAAAATCTTTACCATAGACGAAAAAAAAGAAGCTATTAATTAGCTTCTTCAAACTGGAATTTCGATTTCAAAGATTGTAGAGTTTTTTACAGAAGTAACATTAATTGTCCCACCGTACATATCAACAACCTGCTTTACGATACTTAAACCGTCGCCTCGGGGAACTCCGTGTCGTTCCTGTTTGGTTGAAAAACCTGTCTTGAAAATTTTGCGCACATTTTCCTCTGGGATGGTTGGTCCAATATTTTCTACCTTAAATATATATTTAGCTTGGATTGCCTTTGCTTCAATGCTAATAAATCGTTCGGACTCAGGTAAAACAAGGGTAGCATCAAATGCATTATCGATTAGGTTTGATAAAATTCTTATAAGATCAATTGATTTTAATTTAGTAAACTGCTCATCATCATTAACGAATATATGCATATCCACCTTATCATTTTGGGCACGCGCCCATTTTGATTGCAATAAAATGAAAAGTGCCGGATTTTTTACTTTAAAAGGTAATTCCATCGAAATCACTTCAGATGTTAGTGAATTCACATACTCTAAAGCACGTTCTTCCTTTTTTAACTGTAATAACCCTTGGATTACTTGGATATGGTTAATGAAATCATGCCGAATCGATCTCATCGTTTGAAGCATTGATTGAAATTCACCTTGGTACGTTTCCTCTGTTTCCCCAACCTGTATGGTCACTTTTCTTTGTACCCAAAATTGGTAGATGAGAAACGTGCTAAAGGAAAACAGAACAAATAAACCGCTAAATAAAAAATACGGAATGCTATTTAACGTCACATCTTTCGTAATCTTCTTTACAGTTTCAATACCTTCTTCAATAATTAGCATTCCGATCGTCTCAGCTTTTTTCGATACAATTGGAACCCCTGCTATTACATACGTTTGGCCAGATGGATCTTCCATTCTTTTTGTGAATGGTTTAGCTTCTCTATCAAATCTTTTCAATTCCTTTAATTGTTTACAGCAATCTCCGAATTTTTTTACTGAATCCTCCGCTAGATTTTCATCTATTAATCTAGGTTGATTTGCCTCGTCTGTATGAATGAAATATATATCTCGAACACCTGTATACCTTTTAGATTTTTTCATTTCCTCGCTAAGTTGACGACGTATCTCGCTAGATTGTTGATTCTGCAAAAATTTTTCAAGGATTTCTATATTCATGCTGCCTACTATATTTTGAGCTTTCGCCATTCCTTGGTTTGCAATAGTTAATTCAATCGTCTTTCTAGTGTTTTGATATGTTGCATACAAGTTTAATGAAGAGAGTATTGTAATAATGAGTATCGTTACGGAGATGATGACTGTAAACTTTTTATCTTTTAAAGTATTAATTTTCAGCCACCTCTATATGTTTTTCTAGCCGTCACTAGCTTTGGCATCAACGTAGAAAAAGTGATCGCATATATGAACTAGGACATAAGAAACCAAAATTTATGTATCAATCGTCACATTTTCTCCCTACAGATATTATT
>NZ_CADEPK010000091.1 GCF_902829255.1 Metabacillus niabensis
GTATATAATATTTCTATAAAGAAGTGGGTAATACATTCATTTTGAATTGACGATATTAGAGATAAAAGGGGAAAAACATTAACTGAAATGAAATTGCTTCAATAGCGTTTTTGAAAATAAATAAGATGTTATAGAGGGAAATCTTCTAAAGTCTAAAATGATGAGATCCTCGTAACTTATTGCTAAAAAGTTTAGTTCAAATAATGAAGAGGGGTAAAATGATGAATTACCGCATGGTGTATATTGTTTCGGACTCTGTTGGAGAAACGGCAGAATTAGTTGTAAAAGCAGCAGCTAGCCAATTCAATGGAGTGTCGGTAAATACAAAAATAAAACGAATTCCTTATGTTGAGGACAAAGGGACAATTTTAGAAGTATTATCACTTGCAAAAGAGGATAATGCAATAGTTTGTTTTACGTTGGTCATACCAGAATTAAGACAATATTTAATAGAAGAAGCTGTTAAACAGGGAGTTGTTTACTATGATATCATTGGCCCTCTTATTGATATTATGGAAAACTCATATGGAAAAGCGGCAAAGTATGAACCCGGTAGAGTCCGTAAACTTGATGAAGAGTATTTTAAAAAGGTTGAAGCAATTGAATTTGCAGTCAAATATGATGATGGTCGAGATCCTAGGGGAATCCTCAAGGCGGATATCGTATTAATTGGTGTATCACGTACTTCGAAAACCCCACTTTCTCAATATTTAGCGCATAAGAGATTTAAAGTAGCCAATGTTCCGATTGTACCTGAAGTTGAACCACCAGAAGAACTTTATAAAGTTTCAGCACAAAAATGTATAGGACTGCGAATTAGTCCTGATAAGCTAAATCATATTCGCAGAGAGAGATTAAAATCATTAGGACTTAATGATGAAGCATTTTATGCGAATATTAATCGAATTAAAGAGGAATTAGACTACTTTGATAAAATAGTTGATAAAATTGGCTGTCAGGTAATTGATGTATCAAATAAAGCTGTTGAGGAAACGGCAAATATTATTGCAAAGCTTCATGAATAAAATCGGTATACTAAACGATTTATACTTTTTGACGATATAAGCCATCACTATGATTGATCTTAATTTGGAACTAAAAACAAAAAAACAATAGATATTTGTAGAATTTTATATTATAATAAAAAATTGTGATAAAATTAATTTTTTTAGGTTTAGAACTTGACTTTGAGGAATAAACTATTAATTGTAAACTGTCAAGAAATATCCCAAAAAATAATTCGACAAAAGTCTTTTATTTCCGAAATTGTTTTGATTTGAATGCATTCAAAAGAAGGAATTTGTCGGAGTAATGTAGAATAGAGGATTATGACGAAAAACAATGAATATTTATGTTGATGCAGATGCATGTCCTGTGAAACAAGAAATAATGACCATTGCAAATGAATACCAATTTGAAGTGGTTTTTGTTGCCTCTTATAACCATGTTTCAGAAAAAACCTATGGAGGGAAATGGGTCTTTGTTGATACAGGCAAAGAAGCGGCAGATTTATACATTGTCAACCATGTGAAGAAAGGTGACTTAGTCGTTTCTCAGGATATAGGCTTAGCAGGTCTGTTATTAAAAAAAGAAGTTCTAGTTATTACTCCAAGAGGTAAAATTTATACAGAGAGTAATATTGACACTGCATTGCAATTTCGATATTTATCAGCTATGGAAAGACGTGGTGGCAAGTTTACAAAAGGACCGAAAAAATTCACAGAAGCAGATATTATAAATTTTATCACAACAATGAAAAAAATTTTGTCGAAAGATGCAGGAGATTTGAAATGAATCTCGAATATCTTTAAATACGGAGTTGTTTATATGGGAAATCGAATTCCCGAGGAATTAATCGAAAAAATACAACGAACTTCTGACATTGTTGATGTGATAAGTGAATATGTTCAATTGAAGAAACAAGGTCGTAACTACTTTGGATTATGTCCTTTTCATGGAGAAAAATCTCCTTCGTTTTCCGTTTCGGCAGATAAACAGATTTATCACTGTTTTGGCTGTGGCGCTGGTGGAAATGTCTTTTCATTTCTTATGCAGCATAATGGCTATACATTTATTGAAGCAGCACAACATCTTGCTGATAGGGCAAATATTGAATTGCCTAATATAACTGTACCATCTGTAAATCAAACAAGCGTTTCAAAAGATGCTGATAAAATGATTGAAGCGCATGAGTTATTAAAAAAATTCTACCACCATTTATTGATAAATACAAAAGAAGGTCAGCCTGCATTAGATTACCTTATAAACAGAGGGTTTACTAAAGAGATAATCGATAAGTTTGAAATTGGATATGCCTTAGATTCCTGGGATTTAATAACAAAGTTTCTTAAGAGTAGAAATTTCGATTTATCAGTAATGGAAGAAGCTGGATTGGTAGTAAAAAAAAATAACTCAGAGGACTTTTTTGATCGATTTCGAAATCGAATCATGTTCCCAATTTCGGATCACCATGGAGCTACGGTAGCATTCTCTGGAAGAGTTCTTGGAGACGAAAAGCCGAAATATTTAAATAGTCCTGAAACAAAAATATTTAATAAAAGTAAGCTACTTTATAACTTTAATCGAGCAAGAGTACATATTCGGAAAAATCAACAGGTAGTATTATTTGAGGGATATGCAGATGTAATTTCAGCCGATCGTTCAGGTGTGGAATATTCAATTGCAACAATGGGTACTTCACTTACAGAGGAACAGGCAAAAATTATCCGTAGAAACGTAAATGAAGTGACTCTTTGTTATGATTCTGACTCCGCTGGAATTGAAGCAACAATAAGAGCTTCAAAGATCTTAACTGCTGCAGGTTGTACAGTAAAAGTGGCTCTTATTCCAGATGGATTAGACCCTGATGACTACATCAATAAATTTGGTGCAGATAAATTTAAAAATGATGTAATAGGGGCAAGCGTTCCGTTAATGACATTTAAAATGAAATACTTCCGTAGGGGCAGAAACCTTCAAAACGAAGGGGAAAGGCTTCAATATATTGACAATGTCATGATTGAGATTAGTAAATTGGAGAATGCGATTGAGAAGGAAATATATTTAAAGCAGCTTTCAAAAGAGTTTGACCTTTCGATGGATGTATTAAAAGAGCAGCTTCAGCAAAAAGAATCACAATACAAACCGAAGCAGCAAGGCTCAGTCCAAAAACGTGTAGAAGAATCTCAGTACCAAAGAAAACCAATCAATACAAAACGTTTATTGCCAGCCTTTCATACTGCAGAAAGAATGCTTATTGGACATATGCTTAGAAGCAAGGACTTTGCTGAAAAAGTTCTCGAACGGTTAGGATTACAATTTAATATTGAAGAGCACAAAGCAATTGTAACTTATTTATATGCATATTATGAAGAGGGAAATCCAGAAAATGTTAGTTCGTTTTTATCCAGACTTCCAAATCCGGAGTTACAGCATATCGTATCAAATATTGCAATGATTCCTTTAAATCCGGAAGTAAGTGAGCAGGAGCTTACTGATTATATAAAACAGGTGTTGAATCATCAAAAAATGTTAATGATAAAAGAAAAAGAAGCAGAAAAAAATGAAGCTGAAAGAAATAAACAATATAAAGAAGCTGCTCAAATTGCAATGGAAATTATCCAATTAAAACAATCACTTAAAGTTTGATTTGTAGGACGAAAGTAAACAGAGTGAGTTAATCCTAGATGTGTCAGTTACTTTTTGTGACAAAAGCACATCGATTAATATAAATGGTAATAATGCTAAATAGTAATCCGATGCTTATCAGATAGTGATAAGTTTGGAAGGAGGGGATCCAATGGCTGATAAACAAACCCATGAAACTGAAGTAACCTTTGAACAGGTAAAAGACCAGTTAACTGAAATAGGGAAAAAACGAGGAGTTTTGACATATGAAGAAATAGCAGAACGTATGTCGAACTTTGAAATTGAATCAGACCAAATGGATGAGTATTATGAGTTTTTAGGTGAACAAGGAGTAGAATTAATAGGTGAAACTGCTGGTGTAGAAGAAGATCCTAATGTAAAAGACCTTGCTAAGGAAGAAGAGTTCGACTTAAATGATTTGAGCGTTCCTCCTGGCGTAAAGATAAATGACCCAGTTCGTATGTACTTAAAAGAAATAGGGAGAGTTGATCTTTTATCTGCTGATGAAGAGATTGAACTTGCAAATCGAATTGAAAATGGTGATGAAGAAGCAAAACGTAGACTTGCAGAAGCAAACTTACGTTTAGTAGTTAGTATTGCAAAGCGTTATGTTGGCCGCGGAATGCTATTTCTCGATTTAATCCAAGAAGGTAATATGGGACTAATGAAAGCTGTTGAAAAGTTTGATTACCGTAAAGGATTTAAATTTAGTACGTATGCTACATGGTGGATTCGCCAAGCGATTACACGTGCAATTGCTGACCAAGCACGAACAATACGTATTCCAGTTCATATGGTAGAAACGATTAACAAGCTAATTAGGGTTCAGCGTCAATTACTTCAAGACTTAGGTAGAGAACCAACTCCTGAAGAAATTGGGGAAGATATGGAATTAACTCCAGATAAAGTCAGAGAAATTTTAAAAATTGCACAAGAGCCAGTTTCTCTGGAAACTCCAATCGGTGAAGAAGATGATTCACATCTTGGAGACTTTATTGAAGATCAGGATGCAACTTCTCCATCAGAACATGCTGCATATGAGTTATTAAAAGAACAGCTAGAAGATGTTCTAGATACGTTAACTGATCGTGAAGAAAATGTTTTACGTCTTCGATTCGGCCTTGACGACGGCAGAACAAGAACTTTAGAAGAAGTTGGTAAAGTATTCGGTGTTACTCGCGAACGTATACGTCAAATCGAAGCGAAAGCACTTCGTAAGCTACGTCATCCAAGCAGAAGCAAACGTCTTAAGGACTTTTTAGAATAGGATAAGGCGGACACATTGTCCGTCTTTTTAATTAGTAACAGACGAGATTTAAGAAGGATGACTAACATGAATCTAGAAAAAAAGAAAATAATTATAAATGAAATCCACTATTGGAAAAACAACAAGTTATTACCGGATACTTATTGTAACTTTCTTCTCGCTTTATATACAGAAGGTAATCATAATGAAGATGACCAATTATTAAGTAAAACTAAAAAGAGTGGCGCAAAGTTTTTGTTGCTTACGTTATTGGCTCTTTTATTAGTAATTACGCTTCTTGTCATTTATTTTACTGAATTGTCATTTGTTTTGCAAATGGCCATAGCAGTTTTTTTACTCTTAGTTTCAATTGTTGTTACCGCTTACTTTGATAAATTCGGGAAAATATTTCAAGTGCCATTAAGCATAACTCTTATTCAATTTTTAATTTGTTCTATAACTTTAATAGAGAAAATATCCTACAGTAATCAAATATGGATTGCTGCAACTGTTTTAGGGAATTGTATTTTATGGATTACATTAGGGAAATTTTATCGAATGGTATATTTAATAATTAGTGGTACGATTGGAATCATGATTCTTTTTGGTATTATTATCTTATAAAATTTGTATTATGTATAGTAATGTCAATCTTTTATTTTGAATATTAGGACAAAAATCACTTTTTTGTCTAAATTGTGAAAATCTTTAAAGTGATGAAAGATAAGGCTTTCACTAATCGGGAATATAAAGTAAAATAGAGGTTGTTTAAAATGAAATTATGTAGTTTATCCTTCAATTTAGGCAGTGTATATCTATTAATGCATTTTGCCTGTAAAGATTCATTCAAATATTAGATGGGCAACTTATCTAATAGGAAAAATTTTTTATTTACATAAGGGAGGTTACATGATGAATCGCAATCCACTTATTCCATTTTTATTAATCGCAGTTCTAGGAATCGGCCTTATGTTCCTTTTATCTTTTAAAGGTCTTGGCGATCATGAAAAGCTTGCAAACGGCGGCGAAGAGGAAAAAGCAGAGGATCTTGCAAACGCTACACCTGAAGAATTATATCAACAAGCAGGTTGTATCGGTTGCCATGGGGAGAATTATCAAGGACAAGGTTCTGCACCTTCATTAATCGGTGCTGGTGAAAGATTAGGGGTAGATGGGATTAAGAAAACAATTCAAGAAGGTAGAGGCGCTATGCCAGGTGGTTTAATCCAGGATGCTGAACAATTAGATAAAATGGCTGAATGGGTATCAAAGTTAAAATAGTTAGTTTACTTATACAGAATAATTTAAGTGCTTTCTATGCTTAGCTGAATACTTGGAAAGATCATTTCTACCACGGTAGTTAGAAGCATAAATAAAGTGGTGGACAACTTACTTTGAGAGGTAACAGGGATAGTAATCATCTATTCTTTAAGAAACACTAAAAATCCTTTGCTTTTGTAAAGGATTTTTTTTTATAATATTTTGTAAAGCTCTTTTTCGGATTTATTTACAACGATTTGATATATTTAATATTTAAGGAAATAATGACAGAGAATCTTAATGATAGTGGTGAGAATATGAATGAATTAAAATTATCGCAAAGATTAGAAAAAGTTGCGAATTATCTACCGGAGAACTCAATATTTGCTGATATTGGCTCAGACCATGCTTATCTACCTTGTCACGCTGTGTTAGAAGGGAAGGCACAGGGGGCAATTGTAGGTGAAATTACAGATGGACCTTTTTATTCTGCTCAAAAACAAGTATTAAGGTGCGAGCTTTCAGATGTTATCTCAGTTCGAAAAGGAGACGGGTTATCAGTCATTGAAGATGGTGAGCATCTTGACTGTATTACGATAGCTGGGATGGGTGGAGGCCTCATAAAAAAAATACTTGAAGAAGGTAAAAAGAAATTAGTTAATGTAAAAAGGCTTGTTTTACAACCGAATATCCATGCAATTTACATAAGACAATGGTTGTTAGAAAATGATTGGGAATTAATCGATGAAACTATTTTAAAAGAGGATAGTAAAATCTATGAAATACTTGTAGCTGAAAAAGGAGATCCGTTGAAGCCTTATCAAAATATAGAGCTTCAAGCTGGTTTATTGGTTGGTCCTATTTTAGCTAAAGAGAAATCGCCTATTTTTCAAAAAAAATGGTCACATGAAATAAATCATTGGAAAACAATTCTAAAGCAGCTTGAAGATGCGGGCTATACATATGAAAATAATGATAAGTATAGAGAGGTAACAGGCCAATTACAATTGGTTCAGGAGGTTTTATCATGAAGAATAAGATACCTAACGGAAATGAGGTAATTCAATTATTTGAGCAATTTTCTCCGAAGTCGTATGCCCTAGAAGGAGATAAGATTGGTTTGCAAATTGGTAAACTTAATAAACCGATTCAACATGTCATGATTACTCTAGATGTTGTTGAAGAAGTAATTGATGAAGCAATTGAAAAAAAGGTTGATTTACTTATTGCTCATCATCCTCCAATTTTTAGGCCGCTAAAAAAGCTTACAACGGATACAACTTATGGGAGAATGATTGAGAAATGTATTAAACATGATATTGCAGTCTATGTAGCTCACACTAATTTAGATGTAGCACTTGGTGGAGTTAATGACTTACTAGCAGATGCGCTTCAATTACATAATACTGAGGTATTAATCCCTACTTACGAGGATAAATTAAAAAAATTAGTTGTTTATGTACCAGTAACACATGAAGAACAGGTCCGAAAAGCCATCGGGGATGCGGGAGCAGGTCATCTAGGAAATTATAGTCACTGCACATTTAAAACAATCGGTAATGGCAGCTTTTTACCTGAAGAGGGTGCTTTACCTTTTATCGGCAAACTTGGAGAAATTGAAGTTGTTGAAGAAGCACGTATAGAAACGGTTATTCCTGCTTCAATTGAAAAAAAGGTAATTCAAGCTATGCTTAAGGCACATCCTTATGAAGAGGTTGCCTATGACATTTATTCACTTGAACAACAAGGAACCCAATTAGGACTTGGTAGAATTGGTTATTTAGAAGATGAGCTTACACTAAAAGAGTTTGCTGAACATGTTAAAAACTCATTAAAGGTTGACCGTGTAAGAATGGTTGGAAATGAAGGGGATATAATAAAAAAAGTTGCTGTATTAGGTGGAGACGGAAATAAATATATACAGCAAGCGAAATATAAAGGTGCAGATGTTTACGTTACAGGTGATTTGTACTTTCATGTAGCTCATGATGCGTTAATGTTAGGATTAAATGTAATTGATCCAGGACATCATGTTGAGAAAGTAATGATAGATGGTGTTGTACAAAAATTATCAAAAATGTGTAACGAAAAAAAATTAGCAGTGAATGTAGTTGGTTCCAGCATTGATACAAATCCCTTTCAATTTGTTTAATTCATATAAGAAAGCCCATTACATTCATTAAGACGTAATGGGCTTTCTGAGCATTTATTTTTTTGTTTTAACTTTTGGGAGAATTTTTGAAAGTGGAACATGATGATTTAAATCCCATGTAGAAGGATCATTATGATCGTATTGCTCCAAAAATTGAATGACCTTTTTTGTAATTGGAGTAGGTGTTGATGCACCAGCTGTTACGGCCACTTTCTTAACATTAGTAAGCCATTCTAGCTTAAGCTCACTTAAATCTGAAATTCGATATGCTTTCGTTTTTGCTATTTGTTCAGATACTTGTGCTAAACGGTTTGAATTATTGCTTTTAGGATCTCCAACAACGATTGTTAAATCAGCTGCACCAGCTTGTTCAGCAACAGCCTCTTGTCGAACTTGTGTAGCTAAACAAATTTCTTTATGAGTTTCTGCATGTGGAAACTTTTCTTTCACTTTCTCCATAATATCTGCGACATCCCATTGGCTCATTGTTGTTTGATTAGTCACAATGATTTTTTCATTTTCAATCTTTAGATTGTCTACATCTTCAGCTGATTCTACAAGATGAACAATATGTGGAGCAACACCAACAGCTCCTTCTGGCTCTGGGTGTCCCTTTTTCCCTATATAGATGACATGATAGCCTTCTGCCTCTTTTTCCCGAATGAGATCATGTGTTTTTGTCACATCAGGACAGGTTGCATCAAGTGTTACTAGTCCTTTTTCTTTTGCGATTCTACGTACTTCTGGAGATACACCGTGGGCAGTGAAAATAATCGTACCCTTATCAACCTTTTCAAGAATATCTAAACGGTTTTTCCCATCAAGAGTAATGATTCCATCTTCCTCGAATGCATCGGTAACATGTTTATTATGAACAATCATACCTAAAATGTAGATTGGTCTTGGTAATGTTTTATCTAATGCAGCATTTTTGGCGATAACCATAGCATCAACAACGCCATAGCAATATCCACGTGGAGCGATTTTTATTACGTCCATTTTGTGTTGCCTCCTTAAGAGATCATTAGGCTTTGTTAAATATTGTTGATTTTTTGCCTTGATGAAAATAGCATAAGACGTACTCTGAAGCTAAGACTCAGAGTTTTCTCTAGCACTTGGACATATAGCAAATGATCAACAGATAAGTTTTAACAGCATGCCTTTTCATTAAAAAAAGCCGAAAATCGGCTTAAACTCTTATAATCTCTTAATATTATATCGAAAATATGGGAAGAATACAAAGTGGAAAAATTAGATATACATTTTTGGCTTAGAACTTTTGGGTTGTGAAGTGGCCTTTTTTCTAACAGGTGATGATTCAGATTCTTTTTCTTCATTTAATGGACTTTGCTTCTTGGTTGATTTTTTGCTTTTTACCTTTTCTGACTTTTGTTGTTGAACTTCACTGTGTTTAGTAT
>NZ_CADEPK010000092.1 GCF_902829255.1 Metabacillus niabensis
CCCAAGTACCCCAATGAGATTGTAAAGAAATTTCTTTTGATTTTTAATAAAAACATTCAATACACGCTTCATTTTGTCAACTTCGCGCTTTGTAACTTCTAATTTATAAATAACACAAGTTGTTTCAGGATATTTACTATATGTACCGGTGAAAATGTCTTCCTTTACAAACCCACCATTTAATGGGTTATTCGGGTTTTTTCTACCGAAGCTGTACATTTCCGTTAATTCAGCGTTAAACGAAATAGAGGCATGATTATATGGGGCCTTTGTATATTTCTTAATAGATTTTGTGAAAAGTGTCCCAGTATCGGTTAGTAAAATATAAACATAGATTTTCTGTGACATGTATAATCCCTCTTTAATATTCTTCCATTATATTCTATTCTTAGTATACAATAATTTTTAAATTGAGTAGGTGTGAATTTTGGTTAGTACTCTTTGGACTTTGGCAATTATTTTTCTTGCCTTATTAATTGTCACAATTGCAATATATGGAGTAAAAAAGAAAGAACCTAATAAAGATTTTACTGATGTGTCAATGAGGGTAAAAACATGGTGGGGGATGTTTGTCGTATTTGGGATGGCAACCCTCTTTACACAAACTGTCTCATTAATTTCACTTGCAGTGCTTTGTTTTTTTGCATTAAAAGAGTATTTTTCGATGATGAAAACGAGAAAGGCAGACCGTAGACTGTTTCTTTGGTCTTATTTGGCTATTCCTATCCAATTTTACTGGATTTATATTGGCTGGTATGGCATGTTTATTGTTTTTATTCCTGTCTATGTTTTTTTGTTTTTGCCATTACCGCGTTTATTAGGAAAAGGTACGAGCGGATTTTTGCGTTCTGTCAGCTCGACACAATGGGGCGTCATGCTCATGGTATTTGGTCTAAGCCACTTGGCATTTTTCCAAATAGCATCACCACAATATGGGGCAAATCTAGTACTCTTTCTCGTCGTTTTAACCCAAGTGAATGATGTAGCTCATCATTTTATATCTATTTATTTTGGGAAAAGAAAGGTTGTACCTTCAGCAAATCAGAATATTACGTGGGAGGGTTTTATTGGAGCGGTAATTATTACTGTACTTGTTGCCTATTTTATCTATCCACATTTAACACCCTTTAGTGTGAAAGCTGCATTGCTATCGGGCTTGCTTATTAGTATAACCGGCTTTTTTGGTAGCTTAACAATCTCAGTGTTAAAACGAGACCTACTATTAGGGAATGAAGAGAAGCGTCGTACAATCAAAGGAACATACTTAAATCGTGTCGACAGCTTAACCTATACGTCACCAGTCTTCTTGCATGTTATAAGGTACTTTTTTGATTTTATGTGAAAATGGGGACAGAGGGTGGCTCAAAACCAAAGGTTCAGACCCCTCAAACATAATATATAGACTAATGATGAGGTTAGTTTACTATATACCGGTGTTTGTTGGAGGGGTCAGACCCTTTTGAGTCCCCCAACTATTATTCCTTGTATCTTAAGTATTGATAATTGTCTGTCGGAACGCTTTCAATTGTGTTTCCTTCTTCATCTTTGTAAACCTCATATTCTCGGTAGACCTCAACTGTGTAGCCTTCATCTTCAACTACGTCAACGAGTTTCGTTTCAAGCGAATAGATTTGATTATCCTCTTCACTTGATTGTTCATTTGTAGCATTTGTCGATACTTCTTCATCAGATAGTTCTGGAAAACTAGCAATTACATGTTGCTTTTCAAAAAAATTTGCCGAGTCAAAATAGCCAATAAATCCGATTGTTGCAACAATGATTAGAATAGGAGCAATTTTCTTCAAAATGGTGTAGCGCCTCCTGTAAACTTTAAACTTATAATCATTGTATGTTTGTCTACTAGAAAAATATGCTTAGTTGAAAGACTCAATAACAATTTTTCCGATTGTACTTCCTGTTTCTACCTTTTGATGTGCAAGCTTTACATTTTCAGCATTAATTGGTGTTAATATTTCTGTTAATGTTGAGACGATTTCTCCTTTGTCAATCAAGTGAGCAAGTTGTGTAAGCAGCTTATGCTGGCATTCGATATCATTCGTTTCAAACATAGAGCGTGTAAACATAAATTCCCATACGAACGTTACACTTTTGTTTTTAAGTAAATTTATATCCTGTTTTTCAGAGGTTTCTACAATTGAACAAATTTTCCCCTGTGGATTAATTGCATTTGCCATATTGCCCCAATGCTGATCCGTGTTGTTTAAGCAAAATATATAATCTACTCCGTTGATTCCAATTCCTTTAAGTTGCTCTAAAAAGTCTTGATAATGGTTAATACAATAGTCTGAACCGAATTTTTTGCACCATTCCGTTGATTCTAAGCGAGATGCAGTCGAAATAACTGTTAATCCAGCAAGTTTAGCTAACTGAATCGCAATCGAGCCTACACCGCCAGCACCACCGATGATTAATATCGTCTTTTCTTTATATTTCTCGGGCTTGTTTCTATCAATGTTTAAACGATCAAATAAGCCCTCCCAGGCAGTAATTGCAGTTAATGGCAATGCTGCAGCCTCGGCATAGGTTAGTGTTTCGGGCATTTTGCCAACAATTCTTTCATCGACTAGATGATATTCACTGTTTGTTCCTTGTCTTGTGAGACTTCCTGCATAATATACTTTGTCACCTGGCTTAAACAAGGTGCATTCCTCTCCAACCTCTTCAACAATCCCTGATGCATCCCATCCT
The DNA here is from genome assembly GCF_902829255.1 of Metabacillus niabensis. Classification (GTDB taxonomy): domain Bacteria; phylum Bacillota; class Bacilli; order Bacillales; family Bacillaceae; genus Metabacillus; species Metabacillus niabensis. Next base: position 2,710 of record NZ_CADEPK010000092.1, read on the forward strand.
AAAATTTTCGGTATGTCTTCAGTTTTTTCTTTAGGAGCTCGAACCTTAACATCGACAGGATTTATTGATACTGCTTGAATTTTAACTAATAAATCTTTTTTATTAGGGACGGGTCTCGGAATATCTAAATCTAATAAACTATTTTCGTTTTCAATCGGTAAATATTGATATAATCCAACAGCTTTCATGTTTATCACCTCATTTGATTTCTTAACAATCATTATAAAGGGATGGAAGCTAATAAAGTAAGTAGGCACAATGATGTTAGCTAGTTACATAGATGTAACCATTAAGAATAAATGAAATGACACAACAAGGAAAATATGGTAAGTATAAGATGTTTAAGAACGTGATAGGAGTGAGATTGTGAGAAATCGGAAAAGTGGCTACGGTTGTCCTGAAGGGTGCCCAGTTGAGGCAACTCTTGATGTAATAGGTGGCAAATGGAAAGGTGTCATTTTATATCATCTGTTCGACTCACCAAAACGATTTGGTGAATTGAAAAAGCTAATGCCTGGTATTACTCAAAGAATCTTATCCCTTCAATTAAAAGAATTGGAGCAGGATGCTGTTATACAAAGAAAGGTATTTCCTGAGGTTCCTCCGAAGGTCGAATACTCACTAACTGAGTTTGGAAAAACATTAGAAACAATTATTAGTGAAATGTATTTATGGGGAGAGGCATATAAAACAAAAGTAATTGAACCAGCTTCTCCTAACATCTAACATTGACCTATAACGAATAACTTTTGTAAACTAAAAGGAGTTTTGATAAAAGTAAAGGTGAGAACAGATGAAAATATATATTAAAGGAATAGATGATGAACGTTTCCATAGGCCATTACGCTTAATTGGAAATTTATTTTTTGAAGAAACTGAACTCTGCTTTTCAGAAGGAGATGCCTCACTAGAAGCAGAGTTTTTCATTGAGGATAATGGAGAAAATGTTAAGATTAAAGGGATTTTACGTGTAGATGGGAAGGAGTATGCTGCGAGTAAAGATCAACAAATTGCAGCAGATCTAGAGGGGAAGGATCGCTTGCGAGTAGTGAAAAATACCCTTTCCTACGTATATTTAACCATTTTGCAGGAATATACAGGAATCATTCAAAAATGGGGAATATTAACGGGAATTCGCCCGACAAAGCTATATCATAAAAAACGGCGTGAAGGGATGTCTGAGCAAGACATTCATAAAATGTTTAAAGAAGAATATTTACTTTCTGATGAAAAAATTGACCTTATGAAGCAAATAGTCAATAGACAGCTGCAAACTGTCCCTGACCTTGATACATTATCGAATGAAGTCAGTATTTATATTGGAATCCCTTTTTGTCCAACAAAATGTGCCTACTGTACTTTTCCAGCGTATGCAATCAATGGGCGTCAAGGCTCAGTGACATCCTTTTTGGGTGGCCTACATTATGAAATGCGCGAAATAGGCAACTGGCTAAAAAGAACAGGAATTAAAATAACAACAGTATATTATGGTGGCGGAACACCAACGAGTATTACGGCTGAAGAAATGGATATGCTCTATGAAGAAATGGTGACATCCTTCCCAGATGTTGAAAAGATAAGGGAAATAACCGTTGAAGCTGGGAGACCAGATACGATTACAAAGGAAAAGCTCGATATTTTAAATAAATGGAAAATAGACAGAATCAGCATTAATCCACAGTCCTATATTCAAGGGACGCTTAAAGCAATTGGTCGCCATCATACCGTGGAAGAAACGATTGAAAAATTCAAGCTAGCAAGAGAAATGGGTATGAATAATATTAATATGGATTTAATTATTGGTTTACCAGGTGAAGGAATTGAGGAATTCGATTATTCATTGGCGGAATCTGCGAAATTAATGCCTGAATCATTAACTGTTCACACCCTATCCTTTAAACGTGCCTCTGAAATGACGAAAAACAAGCATAAATACAAGGTAGCAAGCCGCGAAGAAATCAGTGTTATGATGGACCATGCAGTAAAATGGACAAAAGACCATGGCTATGCTCCTTACTATTTATACCGGCAAAAAAATATATTAGGGAATCTAGAAAATGTCGGCTACGCGTTAGAAGGACAAGACAGCATTTATAATATAATGATAATGGAAGAACAGCAAACGATTATTGGCATCGGCTGTGGTGCTGCGAGCAAATTTGTCCATCCCGAAACAATGAAGATTACCCATTTTGCAAACCCAAAAGATCCTAAATCTTATAACGATGGATTTAAACATTATACAGAAGAAAAAATAAAAATTTTAGAAGAATTATTTGTGTGAAGATTAGCTGATGCTAGTCTTTTTTTATGTCAAAGCATGATTATCCTATGTAGTTATTCTGAGAGGTTTGTAAGGAGAACTATCGGAATGGTAACTCAAAGAACGAAATGATAAACAAATCACTCCAAAAAGAAGGAATCCTATTTCATTGTTACGAAAGGTAAAGAGAAAACAAAAAAGGGGTGGATAATTTTGAACTATGAAACGATTGAGCTTGTTAAAGATGGGGATGCTGCAACATTATTACTAAGCCGTGTGAATGCATTAAACGCAATGAATGTACAAATGCTTCAGGAATTAGAGAGTGCCTTAAAGGAGGTAGCGTCCTCTAACATACATATATTATGTATTGCTGGGAAAGGTCGCTCGTTTTCTGCTGGAGGTGATATAAAGACGATGCTATCAAGCTCCGATAATACAAATTACCACTCAATTATGGATACAATCAAATCAATCATTACGACGCTTTATACGATGCCAGCAATAACAGTTAGCTTTATTCATGGTGTTGCTGCTGGGCTTGGATTTAGTTTTGCACTAGCCTGTGATTATGTAAAGCTTGAAAAAAATGCGAGAGTAGCGATGAACTTTATTAACATTGGACTTATCCCTGATGGAGGCGGTCATTTCTTTTTGAAGAAGAGAATTGGTGAGCATCGTGCGAAACAGCTTATTTGGAGTGGGGAGATAGTGAACTCAGAAAAAGCGTACAAGCTAGGTTTAGTTGATGATTTGTATGAAGGAGATCCGATAGAGCAAATTCAACAAGCGAAAATACAGCTTCGCACACGTCCAATTCAAGCAATGATTGCCTCGAAAATGATTTATTGTAAGCAGGAGGAGCAAGCATTAAGGGAAATCCTTGAAGCCGAAACTAGCAAACAATTTGCGATGAGACAAACAGAGGATCATAAGGAAGGAGTTGCGGCATTTATTGAAAAGCGCAACCCGCAATTTTTTGGTCGTTAAGTTATTGGATACAATGTCGTGCTCTAAATTTCTTAGGTGTTATCCCGTTATATTTTTAAAAATTTTTGTGAAGTAGCATTGGGCAGAAAATAGAAGCTGTGTACAAATCGTTGCAATTGGCAAATTTGTTAGCGATAATAAGTGTTTTGCTTCGTTAATTCTTTCGTTGAGGTCTAGCTTTTTTTGTATAGAAAGTAGTATATGAGTATACTTGTTTTTATGAATGAAGTCCGTATTGAGGTGCTTTTTTAAAAAAGCGTGCTTAATGACAAAGGGAATGGGATAACAATTGGCTTTGGTTAAAGCGAAAAAGACTCGTCAATTGACGGGTCTTTTGATTTTACTGTACTTGATCTAACGAATATTCCATTAAATCTCCTTTAATAGAATAATAACGATTACATCATTCCTTTTTCTTTTCTTCCCATCTTATACAATATGTATCCTGTAATATAT
>NZ_CADEPK010000093.1 GCF_902829255.1 Metabacillus niabensis
GTCTTGAAGTGTTTTTTCGAGACCTTGAACAAGATGAACTTGCAATTGTGGCAAGAAAAGCAGCAGACAAAGTTGAAATGAACGTAACAGATGAGGGGATTCAACTGTTGACGTCATATGTACGAAACGGTCGTGAAGTTGTGAATTTGATGCAAATCGCCACTGGAATGGCGTTATCAGAAGATAGAAACGAAATCACAGTTGAGGATTTAGAATGGGTTATCCATTCAAGTCAATTAACACCTAGAAATGAAAGAAAAATCAATAAAAAGCCTAAAATTGGTCTTGTGAATGGCTTGGCCGTTTATGGACCGAATACTGGAGCATTATTAGAAATAGAAGTGACAGTCATTCCTGCTGAAAAGGAAAAAGGCACAATAAATATTACTGGGATTGTAGAAGAGGAAAGCATCGGAGATCGTTCAAAATCAATTAGAAGAAAAAGTATGGCAAAAGGATCAATAGAAAATGTGATCACTGTTTTACGCTCTATGGGGGTCCAAGCTAGTGATTATGATATCCACGTAAATTTCCCAGGTGGTACACCAATCGATGGTCCATCAGCAGGAATTGCAATGGCAACAGGTATTTTCTCGGCTATTCATAAAATAGCGATCGACAATACGGTTGCTATGACTGGTGAAATAAGTATACACGGTAGTGTAAAGCCAATTGGTGGTGTCATACCGAAGATTAAAGCTGCAAAAAAGGCAGGAGCTACGACGGTGATTATCCCTGAAGAAAATATGCAGTCAATATTAAAAGAAATTGATGGGATAAAAATTGTACCTGTTTCAACATTACAGGAAGTATTCGATTTAGCTCTCGTTAACCCACCTACTGAAAGAACAAGTCCATTACGGCAAGAGCATTCTCAAATCTTTCCCCAACAGGAATCAGTATAATATTAATTGCGGACAGTCTAAAAAGAGCCTTAGTTCCCTTTGGACTGTCCGTATTTTTTATGAATTAGTAAATGATCCTGTTGTTTTACTTTTGGTGCGAAGGGGTATGTAAGTATCAGCCTCATCTCGTATTACTATTGGCCTACAAAAGGTATTATTAATAAATAACATATAAGTAAATGATCCTGTTAATCTTTTCTCGGCAATTCTTAAGTTTGTACTAAATTTTCCATTATGTGAGCTTTTTTAATTTTATAAGTTAATTCTTTTTCAAGTTGCCCATTATAGGGTATACTACCTAAATGAGGAAAGTGGTTACAAATAGACACCTGTAAAAGAATAAGATAGAATTGTACAAAGAACTAATTATTATGTCATGGAGGTATAAACGCATGGCGAAAGCAAATACACGAATTGTACCCCTCCTACCATTACGAGGCTTGTTAGTCTATCCAACAATGGTACTTCACCTTGATGTAGGAAGGGATAAATCTGTACAAGCCTTAGAAAGAGCTATGATGGATGAAAATATCATTTTCTTATCGACTCAAAAGGAAATCGCAATTGATGAGCCGAAAAAAGAGGATATATATGAAGTTGGTACGTTAACAAAAATTAAGCAAATGTTGAAATTACCTAATGGAACTATTAGAGTACTTGTCGAAGGCTTAGAGAGAGGAGAAATCCAACGCTTTGTAGAAGAAGATGAATATTATTCAGTAGAAGTTGCTATATACAAGGATCCAGAAGCAAAAAGTGTTGAAGAAGAAGCATTGATGAGAACAATGCTTGAATATTTTGAACAATACATAAAGCTTTCTAAAAAAGTGTCTTCTGAAACATATGCAACAGTGTCAGATATTAATGAACCAGGGAGAATGGCTGATATCATTACCTCTCATTTACCTTTAAAGCTTAAGGAAAAACAGGAAGTTCTAGAAACATTGGATATAAAGGAGAGACTTAACAAAGTTATCTCAATTATTCATAATGAAAAAGAAGTCCTCCAACTTGAGAAAAAAATCGGTCAGCGTGTTAAGCGTTCAATGGAGCGTACGCAAAAGGAATATTATTTGCGTGAACAGATGAAAGCTATCCAAAAAGAGCTTGGCGATAAGGAAGGTAAAGCTGGTGAGGTAACAACAATTACTGAACGGATTGAGCAAGCAGGAATGCCAGAAAATGTTAAGGTGGTAGCATTAAAAGAATTAGAAAGATATGAAAAAATCCCTTCTAGTTCTGCTGAAAGTGCGGTCATTCGCAATTACATTGAATGGTTATTATCTTTACCATGGACGAAAGCAACCGAAGATCGTCTTGATATTAATATCGCAGAACAGATTCTTGATGAAGAGCACTACGGACTTGAAAAGGTAAAGGAAAGAGTCATTGAATATTTAGCTGTCCAGCAGTTAACAAAGTCATTAAAAGGTCCAATACTATGCTTAGCAGGTCCTCCTGGAGTTGGAAAAACTTCACTAGCACGATCTGTCGCTAAGTCTTTAAATCGTAATTTTGTCCGGATTTCCCTAGGAGGTGTAAGAGACGAGTCTGAGATTCGCGGACATCGTCGCACATATGTTGGGGCAATGCCAGGGAGAATTATTCAAGGTATGAAGAAAGCAGGAACAATTAATCCAGTCTTCTTATTAGATGAAATTGATAAAATGTCTAGTGATTTTAGAGGAGATCCTTCTTCAGCATTACTTGAAGTATTAGACCCGGAACAAAATCATAGCTTCAGTGATCACTATATTGAAGAAACGTATGATTTATCAAAGGTAATGTTTATTGCAACAGCAAATAATTTAGCAACGATACCAGGACCATTACGTGACCGTATGGAGATTATTACAATTGCTGGTTATACAGAGCTTGAAAAGGTTCATATTGCGAAAGATCATTTGTTGCCTAGACAATTAGAAGAGCATGGATTAAAAAAATCTCACCTGCAAATTCGTGAAGATGCTATATTAAGTATTATCCGTTATCATACAAGAGAAGCAGGTGTACGTAGTTTAGAAAGACAGTTAGCAAAAATTTGCCGTAAAGCAGCAAAGTTAATTGTTAAAGCTGAACGTAAAAAGATTATTATTACTGATAAGAATCTACAGGACTTCTTAGGGAAAAACATTTTCCACTATGGTCAAGCAGAGTTAGAGGACCAGGTTGGTGTTGCGACAGGCTTGGCCTATACAACCGTTGGTGGTGATACATTATCAATAGAGGTTTCAGTTGCTCCCGGGAAAGGCAAGCTCATTTTAACTGGTAAACTAGGAGATGTCATGAAGGAATCAGCACAGGCAGCCTTTAGTTATATACGCTCAAGAGCTGAGGAACTTAAAATTGATGGAGATTTTCATGAGAAAAACGATATTCATATTCATGTTCCAGAAGGAGCGGTTCCGAAAGATGGTCCATCAGCAGGTATCACGATGGCAACTGCTTTGATTTCGGCTTTAACAAAAAGACCTGTCCGTAAGGAAGTAGGAATGACTGGCGAAATTACTTTAAGGGGGAGAGTCCTCCCTATCGGTGGTTTAAAGGAAAAATCATTAAGTGCTCATCGCGCGGGATTAACAAAGATTATTATCCCTAAAGAGAACGAAAAGGATTTAGATGATATTCCAGAAAGTGTTCGTAATGATCTTACGTTTGTACTCGTATCCCATCTTGATGAAGTATTAAAACATGCGTTAACAGAGGAGAAACAATGAAAGTAACAAGTTCTGAAATAGTCATTAGTGCGGTTAAGCCCGCTCAATATCCGGAAGGGGATTTACCGGAAATTGCTTTATCTGGGCGATCGAATGTCGGGAAATCCTCCTTCATTAATACTATGCTGTCTCGTAAAAATTTAGCTAGAACGTCATCAAAGCCAGGTAAAACACAAACATTGAATTTTTATATTATTAATGAAATGCTTCATTTTGTTGATGTTCCTGGATATGGGTATGCTAAGGTAAGTAAAAAAGAGCGTGAAGCGTTTGGGAAAATGATCGAAACATATATCACTACTCGTGAGCAACTACGAGCTGTTGTGCTATTAATTGATGTTCGCCATCCACCAACAAATGATGATGTACTTATGTATGGATTTTTAAAACATTACCGAATACCTGCAATTATTGTTGCGACAAAGGCAGATAAAATTCCAAAGAGTAAATGGCAAAAGCATGTAAAGGTTATAAAAGACACTTTACAAATGGAAAAAACAGATTCCTTCGTTTTATTTTCCTCTGAAACTGGTCAAGGAAAAGACGAAGCTTGGAAAATTATACTTGAATATACGGAAATTTAAGAGAGAAATTCTGGCTTGAAAAATTTCTTGAATGAAAGCCGAACATTGAAAAAAGTGAATACATTAAAAGAAAAAATCCGAACTAATATGAAAATCAAATTAGTTCGGATTTTTCTTTGGCTGAAAACCTTTTGTCCCGCCCTTGTATCGACATTGCCATTATTTATTTCTTTTTTAAAAATACAATGACAATCCCAACAATAATCAGTAAGAATGGCCAATACGTCTCAATTAACAATACAACACTTTCAACAATCGATAATGATTGAATAATGGATTGTAAGAAATGTAGGAACAAGCCAATTATCAAAAGTGATAACCCTTGTCCATAACCTGATTTCGTTTTAACTGATGTTAATAGCATTCCTATAGCTAATATAAAGAGAAACGCAGCTGGATGGTCAGGCCATCCTTGAATTTTTGTAAACAATAGAAAATGTAGTCCAAGTCCAACTAAGAGGATTCCAGGCAATATCGCTGAATTTTCCTTTTCAAAATGACCACTTATTAAAAAAACGGCACCTAATAGGATAAGTAATACTTGCCAACTATTTTGGTTTTCGAATAATTGAATATTTAATTTTTGGATAGAATAAAAAATGCCAATGGCCAAAAGAGTGATTCCTGGGAAAAGTGAAATTTTTTTCATTTTTACACCTCATTATATATGTCTTATCAATTTCATCAACTTATCTCTTCGTTACCATTAATTTGAAAATCTATATATGTAAGATGGTAAGCTGATAGGAATAAATACGCAGTCATGTGTGATATCAATCACTTGATAATATGCATATTATTTGGTATCGTACAGAGAGAATAGTTTGAGGATCGTGTCAAAACTTGTAGGTTTTCCCTGAGAAAGAATTCCTACTTAGAAAGTATTCAGGATGATAGACAGAAAGCAAGTTATCATACGAAAAAACATGGTGCTTTTGCTTATTTATCATACCATAGAGTTTCGGATACTGTTCACATTTTTGTGGAAGTGAATTTATGAATGAATGTTATACTAGATTATAAAGATCTTTGCATGTGGGGGTGTAAAGGGAAATGCATATAGTTGTTGTCGGCTTAAATTATAAAACAGCCCCTGTTGAAATTCGCGAAAAGCTTAATTTTCAACCAGATGAGCTTGCTGATGCGATGAAACAGCTAAAAAATGAAAAAAGTATACTAGAAAATGTCATTGTCTCGACCTGTAACAGGACTGAAATTTATGCAGTGGTTGATCAGCTTCATACTGGTCGTTATTATATGAAGAATTTTTTAGCAGATTGGTTTGGGATGGACAAAGAGAAGATTACTCCATACTTAACAATATATGAACAAGATGGGGCTCTTGAGCATTTATGTCGTGTTGCATGTGGCTTAGATTCAATGATACTTGGCGAAACACAAATATTAGGTCAGGTGCGCACAAGTTTTTTACTTGCTCAAGAAAATCACACAGTAGGTACAATCTTTAACCAACTGTTTAAGCAAGTCATTACATTAGCAAAAAGATCACATTCTGAAACAGAAATTGGGGCGAATGCTGTTTCAGTTAGTTACGCAGCTGTTGAACTAGCAAAAAAAATCTTTGGTGAGTTAAAGACAAAACATGTTCTTATTCTCGGAGCAGGGAAAATGGGCGAACTTGCAGCACAAAATTTACATGGTAGTGGTGTTGGACAAGTTACTGTAATGAATAGAACTTTGCAAAAGGCTGAAGAACTTGCTACTCGTTTTAATGGGGAAGCAAAGGGAATTAACGAGCTCCAATGCGCACTAATCGAAGCGGATATTTTAATTAGCTCAACAGGTGCTAAGGAGTTTGTTGTAACGAAGGAAATGATGACCCATGTAGAAAAAATGCGAAAAGGTCGTCCATTATTTATGGTGGATATCGCGGTTCCACGTGATCTAGATCCACTGCTTGCCGAATTAGAAAGTGTTTTTCTATACGATATTGATGATTTACAAGGAATTGTAGAGGCAAACTTAGAAGAACGGAAACAGGAAGCTGAAAAAATTGAACTATTGATTGAAGCGGAAATTGTTCAATTTAAACAATGGGTTAATACGCTAGGTGTTGTTCCGGTTATCTCAGCATTGCGTCAAAAGGCTTTATCTATTCAGGCTGAAACAATGCAAAGCATAGAGAGAAAATTACCTAATCTATCAGAACGTGAACGGAAAGTTTTAAATAAGCATACGAAAAGTATTATTAATCAATTGCTAAGAGATCCAATTGTTAAAGTAAAAGAATTGTCAGCAGAGGCTAATGCTGAGGAATCTTTGGAATTATTTATGAAAATCTTTAATATTGAAGAAGCTGTTGAAGAACAAGTACAAAAAGAAAGAGCGGAGAAGCAACCATTGCTTACAAATGACCGCCTTGATGTTTCACTTCAACCGTAAGTGAAAGGAACATTTTTATATGGGGATGAGTTTAACAAGGATTAATGAAGTTACGATTATTCTTTATGCATTATGTGTCCTTTTATATTTTATAGATTTTCTTAATCATAACCGGAAGGCAAAGAATATCGCCTTCTGGTTACTTTCTATTGTTTGGCTTTTACAAACAATTTTTTTATTTGCTCACATGTATGAGACAGGGAGATTTCCTGTTTTAAATGTGTTTGAAGGTTTATATTTTTATACTTGGGTTTTAGTTACTTTATCTGTTGTCTTAAATAAATTTTTGAAAGCAGAGTTCATCATCTTTTTTACGAATGTCATTGGTTTTATTATGATGGCTTTACATACTTTTGCACCTTCACAATATGTTTCAGCTGCAGTATCAAGCCAGCTTGTATCGGAACTTTTATTAATTCATATTACGATGGCAATATTATCGTACGGTGCCTTTTCTCTATCATTTGTTTTTTCGGTTTTGTATTTAATCCAATACAATTTGTTAAAGCAAAAAAAATGGGGAAAGAGACTACTTCGGATAGAAGATCTAGCAAAATTAGATCATATGTCATATGTATTAAATGTTATCGGTGTACCGATGCTGTTATTAAGTTTAATTTTAGGGAGTATTTGGGCATACATAAAGCTTGAGCAATTTTTTTGGGCTGATGCAAAGGTACTAGGTTCATTTCTAGTAATGGCAACTTATGGCTTTTATTTATATATGAGAATCGTAAAAGACTTACAAGGAAAGTCAGTGGCTTTAATGAATACGGCAGCTTTTCTTGTATTGTTAATAAATTTCTTCTTATTTGGAAGTTTATCAAGATTTCACTTTTGGGATCCATAAGAAAAGACCTGCTTAAAAAACTTAACCATTAGATATATTCATCAATCGTCAGCTTAGGAGGATATTATGCGGAAAATAATAGTTGGTTCTAGACGTAGTAAACTAGCATTAACCCAGACGAACTGGGTCATTGAGCAATTAAAAGCTTTGCAACTACCTTTTGAATTTGAAGTGAAAGAAATTGTAACAAAGGGAGATCGGATCCTTGATGTTACTTTATCTAAAGTTGGAGGTAAAGGTCTTTTCGTAAAAGAAATTGAACAAGCGATGCTAGATGGAGAAATTGATATGGCTGTACATAGTATGAAGGATATGCCAGGCGTTTTGCCAAAAGGGCTAACAATCGGGTGCGTGCCAAAGCGTGAAGATCATCGTGATGTGCTTATTTCAAAGAACGGTAAAAAACTATCAGAGCTTCCTAAAGGTGCGGTTATCGGAACTAGTAGCCTAAGAAGAAGTGCACAGCTATTAATTGAAAGACCAGATCTAGAAATTAAATGGATTAGAGGAAATATAGATACACGTCTTGAAAAGCTAAAAACGGAAGAATATGATGCGATCATTTTAGCAGCTGCAGGTTTAGCGAGAATGGGTTGGAGCAAGGACGTTGTAACGGAATTTTTAGATACGGATGTTTGCCTACCAGCAGTTGGACAAGGGGCTTTAGCAATTGAATGCCGCGAGGATGATAATGAATTACTAGGTTTACTTGAAAAGTTTACGGATGAAGCAACTCGTTTGGCAGTTGAAGCTGAAAGAGCCTTTCTTACAAAAATGGAAGGGGGCTGTCAAGTTCCCATTGCAGGCTTTGCAACAGTTAATGAAAATAAAGAAATTACCTTTACAGGGCTTATAGCATCGCCTGATGGAAAGGAAGTTTATAAAGAGCAATTAACTGATCAGAATCCTGCTGAATTAGGAGAACGAGTTTCAACGACTTTAACAAATCAAGGTGCTAAGAAATTAATAGATAAAGTAAAAGCGGAGTTAGAAAAATAATGGCTACAGGTAGTCAACCGTTAAAAGGAAAGAGAATATTAGTAACTCGAGCAAAATCTCAGGTTGAGGAATTTATGACAAAAATAGAAGCAGAGGGAGGTATTGCCCTTCCTGCTCCATTGCTTGAAGTAAAAGCAAACGTTGAAAACGAAAATCAGATAAAAGAAACAATTCATTATCTTGAAAAATATGATTGTATCGTTTTTACAAGTGCAAATGGTGTCACTTTTTTTAAATATTATTTAGATAAATGGGAGATTTCCTATAGAAATTTAAAACATTTAATTTCAGCTTCAGTTGGGAGAAAAACAAGTAAACAAATGGAACAACTCGGTTTGTCAGTGTCGATAATTCCAGAGGAGTTTGTTGCTGAAAAGCTAGTTGAGCAAATTGTTGCTAAATTACCATTAACGTCACGGATATTAGTTATTAGAGGCAATCTTGCACGTCCAGCTCTTGTCGAAGGTTTGCGAAAGCATGGTTATGAAGTAAATGATTTAATTGTATATAAGACTATTCATAACCAAGAGGAAGCAGATAAACTGAAAAAATATGTGAAAAATAATGAACTTGATTATATCACGTTTACAAGCTCATCAACTGTAGATAGTTTTATGAAGATATTTAAGGAAAAGGGAGTTTTTGATAACCTACATAACATTATCTTTATATGCATCGGTCCAATTACGTATAAAACGTTAAAGGAATATGGTTTAAAAGGATATATGGCTGCTTCCTATACAATAGAGGACATGATTAAGCTAATGGTTGAGCTTGAACAGAATAAGGAGGATTTTTAATGGATATTCAATTTAAAAGACATCGAAGATTACGTAGTAGCGCCAATATGAGAGCCTTATTAAGGGAAACACATCTTCGTGCAGAGGATTTTATTTATCCTTTATTTGTTGTTGAGGGGATGAACCAGCGAAATGAAGTTGCTTCAATGCCTGGTGTTTACCATTTATCTTTAGATTTATTAAATGCTGAGATTGAAGAAATCGTATCTTTAGGAATCAAATCAATCATATTATTTGGTGTTCCAGATGCTGAGCAAAAAGATGAGTGTGGAACACAAGCTTTTCACGATCATGGAATTGTACAACGTGCAACTAGACAAGTAAAAGAAGCATTTCCTGAACTGCTCGTAGTTGCTGATACATGTCTTTGTGAATACACAGACCATGGACACTGTGGAATTGTTGAGAATGGCGAAGTATTAAATGACCAATCTCTCGAATTGTTAGCACGAACAGCTGTAAGTCAGGCAAAGGCTGGAGCTGATATTATTGCTCCATCTAATATGATGGATGGATTTGTTGCTGCAATTCGTAAAGGATTAGATGAAGCAGGCTTTGAACATATTCCAATCATGTCTTACGCTGTGAAATATTCTAGTGCCTTTTATGGTCCTTTTCGTGATGCTGCTCAAAGTACACCACAGTTTGGTGACCGGAAAACATATCAAATGGACCCTGCAAACCGTGATGAAGCATTACGTGAAGCACAGTCAGACATTGAAGAAGGAGCAGACTTTTTAATTGTTAAACCAGCACTCTCTTATTTAGATATAATTAGAGATGTGAAAAACAACTTTAACCTTCCAATCGTTGCTTATAATGTTAGTGGAGAATATTCAATGATAAAAGCAGCAGCTTTAAATGGTTGGATTGATGAGAAGGCAACTGTTATGGAAATGTTAATTGGAATGAAGCGCGCAGGAACAGATTTAATTATTACGTACTTTGCCAAAGATGTTGCACGATGGTTAAAAGAAGAAAAGTAAACTAGCCTTTTTATTCACGATGAAAGTAGGAGGGGATTTACAATGAGAAGCTATGCAAAAAGCGAGAAGGCGTTTGAAGAAGCGAAGGGGTTAATGCCCGGGGGAGTAAATAGCCCTGTTCGTGCCTTTAAATCAGTTGGAATGAATCCGATTTTTATGGATCATGGAAAAGGTGCAAAAATATATGATATTGATGGAAATGAATATATTGATTACGTTTTATCATGGGGGCCATTAATTCACGGTCATTCCCACGACACAGTCGTTGAAGCAATCAAAAAGGTAGTTGAATCAGGGACAAGCTTTGGTGCACCTACAATAATCGAAAATGAATTAGCTAAGCTAGTTATTGAAAGAGTCCCTTCAATTGAAATTGTAAGAATGGTTAGCTCTGGTACAGAGGCTACAATGAGTGCATTGCGTTTAGCTCGGGGTTATACTGGACGAAATAAAATTATAAAGTTTGAAGGCTGTTATCATGGACATGGAGATTCCTTGTTAATTAAAGCAGGATCAGGGGTCGCTACTTTAGGGTTACCAGATAGTCCTGGTGTTCCTGAAGGAATTGCCCAAAATACAATTACGGTTCCATATAATGACTTGGAGAGCATTCGTTACGCATTTGAACAATTCGGTGAAGATATTGCATGTATTATCGTTGAGCCTGTGGCAGGAAATATGGGAGTAGTTCCCCCAATTCCAGGATTTTTAGAAGGGTTACGAGAGATAACAACAAAGTATGGGGCATTATTAATATTTGATGAAGTAATGACAGGCTTCCGTGTTGATTACGGATGTGCTCAAGATTACTTTGGAGTCACACCTGACATTACTTGCTTAGGTAAAGTTATTGGTGGAGGCTTACCAGTGGGTGCATATGGTGGGAAAGCGGAAATTATGGAGCAAATAGCACCTAGTGGCCCGATCTATCAAGCGGGAACATTATCTGGAAATCCACTTGCAATGACAGCAGGATATGAAACATTAAAACTTTTAACAAGGGATTCATATAAAGAATTTAAGCGAAAAGCTGATCGGTTAGAAGAGGGATTATCAAAAGCTGCAAAAGAGTTTGAAATTCCGCATACAATTAATCGTGCCGGTTCAATGATTGGTTTCTTCTTTACAAATGAAGAGGTAATCAATTATGATAAGGCAAAAACTTCTAATCTTGATTATTTTGCAAGATATTATCGGAAAATGGCAAATCAAGGTGTATTCCTTCCTCCATCACAATTTGAAGGATTATTTTTGTCGACTGCACATACAGATGAAGATATTAATTTTACTATTGAAGCGGCTAGAAATGCATTTTCTGAACTAAAATAAAGCAATAAAGGAAGAGGCCTTACACGGTTTGAACGTGTAAGGCCTTTTTTTATTGTTAAAAAGGAATCTAAATAAGATTGTAATCATATTTTGTTCATTTCAATCATACATCTGTATTGTCAAAGCTTTTTGGGAATGAGTACGGAGTTACTTAAAATGTTAGGGCAAGTTTTCCTTTGACTGTTTAGTGGGAATCTCCTAAACAAATGTTAGAACCCTAAGAAATATGTATGTCTTTTTTCTTTTGGCTATGTTAAAGGTTATTGTTGTTTTATTGTAGTTTGTTGGTTAGAGAGGAGGATATGAAACTCCTACTTAGAGAGCGTGTCAATACGGAGACCCTACAGGCAGCTCCCGGACCGCCCGCGGAAATCAACAACCAAGTTTAACAGAGCAATACTTTTTCCTTAAGCATTAACACAAACTTATGTGTCCATTGTTAGTCGTCGATTTGAAAGGAGGAATTTTTTTGTCGCAGGAACAAAATCAATTACGGTTTTCAGTAGAAGAATCAGTTTGGTTTCAAAAGGGACAGGAAGTATCTGATCTACTTTCTATTTCATTAGATCCAGATATCTCGATTCATGAACATGATCAATATGTTTCAATTCGAGGTGCTCTTCAACTTTCAGGGGAATACATGATTGCAGAAAATGCTACTCCTTCAGAGCAGTTTGAATATGCTAATGTTCGTTATGTAAATGAGGTGCAAACAGGAGAAGATGGTGTTAGTATGTTAACTCATCGCTTTCCAGTTGATATTACAATACCACGAAATCGTATTGATAATTTAGAAGAGGTATATGTATCGATTGAATCATTTGATTATGAAATTCCAGATATAAAATGTTTAAAGCTTGTAGCAGATTTATCAATTAGTGGGATCGTTAATGAACAACCCCGAGACCAAGGTACTTCTCTCGAGCATGCTGAAGAAGCAACTAACATTGAAGAAGAAATAGAAGAGGAAGATCAAATCCCTGAACCGCTTTATCGAGAAAAAAAGGAAGACCAACAAGATGATCCGATACTTGAAAAAAGGGAAAACCCACAAGATGATCCGATACTTGAAAAAGAGGAAAATCCTTTCTTATCACTTTATCATGAAACCTCTAAGGAAGAGGACAAATTAGAAAAATTAGCTGTTGTTGATGATGAAATTGCTGAGGAAGCATCAATTCAACAAATAAGAAACGAAAATGATCAAGAAACTGCCCAAGAAAAAGATGAAATAAGTGGCCAACAACAAGAAGAAAGCGTCGATGATTCTCAAAAAGACGAAACAGAATTCAATGTAGCTGAACTAGAAGAAGAAAAGCTTCCATCACAAGAAACGAATGATGAACTTTTTGAGCCTGCAACAGTAGAGGTTAGACAACAACAGGAATCTGTTTCTGAAGAACCACAAGAAATTCAATATGCATTTTTCTCAAAAACAGAGGAAGAAGATGAAATTTCAGATCAACAAGATGATGAAGAAAATATCCGAGAGGAAGACAATACAAAGGACGCCCATTATTTAACAAGTCTATTTGCACGTGATGAGGAAGAAGATTTTACAAGAGTGAAGATGTGTATCGTACAACAAGGTGACACGATGGAACAAATTTGTGAAAGATACGATATTTCTGTGCAACAGCTTATTCGTGTAAATAATTTTCATGCAGATCAGGATATTTACGAAGGGCAAATCCTTTATATACCAGACTATTCCGTATCTAAGTAATACAAAACAAAAACAGTATGGGACGTCGTTTCCTTTACTGTTTTTTTCTTTAAAAATGAAGTTTATAAAAGGACAATTGGCAATTTATAATTTTAATCTCAATTGAAGATTTGAGGTGTATCTCCTTTGGACATCCAACAAGACGAACTAAACTCAATCTTACAGGACTATGAAATTATTCCTGAATATACTGAGGCTTTAAGTAAAAAGGCGCTCAAAGTTCATACGAGTAAAGGCAATTACGTACTTAAAAGGTTAGCAAAACCATCGAATCACCAATTCGTTCAATCGTTTCTAACATTAAATCAACATCGCTATACAAGCTATGTTCCGATTGTAAATAATAAATATCAACAATCTCTCTCAAAGCTAGGGAATGACTATTATTATATTATGCCATGGCTACCAAATGATTATAATGAGGAGCTTGATGCACGTCATCAGTATTTATTTAAAGAACTTGCAGCTTTGCATCATCGAACAGAAGTAGAAAGAAAGTTACAAGCTCAAGAGGCAGAAAATCATTACACAAAAATGATAAAAAAATGGGAAGAAGATAAGGAATTTTATGAACGCTTTGTAGAACATTGTGAACAGAAGCTATATCTGTCACCATTTGAACTACAAGCAGTCACTTATTTCATTGAAGTAAGTCGAGCGATTGAATTTTCTGCAAAAAAACTGAAGGAATGGTCTGAGTCAATGGAGAATAAAGAGAAATCTCGAATTGTTCTCACCCATGGGAAAATATCTGCTCATCATTTTTTGTATGATAAAGATGGTACTGGCTACTTATCTAATTTTGAGGATGCTAAATACGCTTCACCCATTGATGATTTACTTCTATTTATGTATCGAACATCGAAAACATTTCCAACCCAATGTCAGGACTGTGTCAATTGGTTTTATACGTACCAGAATAACTATCCTTTTAAAGAGGATGAAATGCTGTTATTCCTTAGCTATTTAGCATATCCACAACGAATTTGTCAGTTAATCAAACAGTGTGTAAAGAATCCAAGTAAATATTCTGAATTAGAGAAGAATAAGAGATTAATAAGAGCTTATTGGCATTTTAAAAATATTGAATATTTAGTAATGAAAATTTCTGAGGTCGAAGAAAAAAAGAAGCTTGAAGCAGCAGAAGCTTAAATTCCTATAATATGAAAGAGGGACTGTCCCCACACAGTCTCTCTTCATTCGTTTTCTCGTAGTTTTGTCTCTATTTTACTATGAGTTAAATCCAATCAAACCGCAAAGCAATTGCTAAAATAATTAATAAGCCTAATAAAAGGACGTCAAAAGATGTTGGAAAAAAGACTGTACGAATTCCTTGGAAAATTGTTAAAGGAATGATGATTTGAACCCCTACATCCCTAATTTGCTTAACCCATGGTGGAAGTGTATAAGGATTATATCTCCGTTTCATAACGCAACCCTCCTAAATTTTCCGAAACGCTTTATAATGAGCTCACAATTCTTTTGAATTTACATAAAATAATGTCAACAAGTTCGTTTGCTTTTGTCTTAATTTGTATTATTAAAATATGCTAGTAGGCTTAGGGAAGTGCCTGTATGAAAGAATAGAAATTTGGCGAAAATATTGACGAAAAAAAGTTTTTTCTAGTAATATAGAGTGTAGATGAAATTTACATAACTTATAAACGTTGAATGGGAAGAGTACAATGGATATCACTTTACAGAGAGAGAAATCATTTGCTGAAAGATTTCTTATGATGATACTTTGGAAGGTCGCCCAGGAGTTGCTTCTTTGAAGATAGTAAAAGAAGCCGGTTTTTACCGTTATAAATGTTGAGTGCATAGGCAAGTTATATGAGTAACCATATGTCTATGAAAAAAGGTGGTACCGCGAAATTTTCTCCTTTCGTCCTTTTAAGGGATGGAAGGAGTTTTTATTTTGTGTAAATATAGTTCCATCTATAAATATGAAACATGATGAAGGAGGATATGTTGATGGAAAACAATCAAAATCAACGAGAATTACCAACTAAATATGACCCACAGACGATTGAAAAGAATCGCTACTCATTTTGGCTAGAAGGGAAGTACTTTGAAGCAACAGGTGATCAAAATAAGCAACCATATACAGTTGTTATTCCACCACCAAATGTGACGGGAAAACTTCATCTCGGTCATGCTTGGGATACTACGCTGCAAGATATTGTGACACGTATGAAAAGGATGCAAGGCTATGATGTCCTTTGGTTGCCTGGAATGGACCATGCTGGGATTGCAACACAAGCAAAGGTGGAAGCTAAGCTACGTGAAGAAGGAAAATCACGATATGATTTAGGTAGAGAAAAATTTGTTGAAGAAACATGGAAATGGAAAGAGGAATATGCAGGTCATATTCGTGAGCAATGGGCGAAAGTAGGACTTGGATTAGATTACTCACGTGAACGTTTCACACTTGATGAAGGCTTATCAAAGGCTGTTCGTGAAGTATTTGTATCCCTTTATAATAAAGGCCTTATTTATCGTGGCGAATATATTATCAACTGGGATCCACAAACAAAAACAGCTTTATCAGATATTGAAGTAATATATAAAGATGTTCAAGGTGCATTCTACCATATGCGTTATCCGTTAGCAGATGGTTCGGGCTCTATTGAAATTGCTACTACTAGACCAGAAACAATGCTTGGAGATACTGCGGTTGCTGTTCATCCAGAAGATGAACGGTACAAACATTTAATTGGAAAAAAAGTAATCTTACCGATTGTTGGTCGTGAAATTCCAATTGTTGGTGATGATTATGTAGATATGGAATTCGGTTCAGGTGCAGTAAAAATTACTCCTGCTCATGATCCAAATGACTTTGAAGTTGGAAACCGTCATAACCTCGAGCGCATTCTTGTGATGAACGAAGATGGAACAATGAATGAAAACGCAGGTATATACAATGGACTTGACCGCTTTGAGTGTCGTAAAAAAATAGTGAAAGATCTACAAGAGCAAGGTGTGTTATTTAAAATTGAAGAGCATCTTCATTCTGTAGGACATAGTGAAAGAAGCGGAGCAGTTGTCGAACCGTATCTTTCAACTCAATGGTTTGTAAAAATGCAGCCTTTAGCAGATGAAGCAATTAAGCTTCAACAAGCAGAAGAAGAAAAGGTGAATTTTGTTCCAGACAGATTTGAAAAAACTTATATGCGTTGGATGGAGAATATCCGTGATTGGTGTATTTCTCGACAATTATGGTGGGGACACCGTATTCCAGCATGGTACCATAAAGAAACAGGAGAGGTATATGTTAATCAAGAACCGCCTGCAGATATAGAAAATTGGGAGCAGGATAAAGATGTGCTTGACACGTGGTTTAGTTCAGCTCTTTGGCCGTTTTCTACAATGGGCTGGCCAGATACAGATTCAGCTGATTACAAACGCTATTATCCAACAGACGTATTAGTAACAGGGTATGACATTATTTTCTTCTGGGTTTCAAGAATGATTTTCCAAGGTCTTGAATTTACTGGCAAACGTCCTTTTAAAGATGTATTAATTCATGGACTTGTTCGCGATGAACAAGGACGGAAAATGAGTAAATCATTAGGTAATGGTGTCGATCCGATGGAGGTTATTGATAAATACGGGGCTGACTCCTTACGTTACTTCTTATCAACAGGAAGCTCACCAGGTCAAGATTTACGCTTTAGTCATGAAAAGGTAGAATCAACTTGGAATTTTGCGAATAAAATTTGGAATGCCTCACGTTTTGCGTTAATGAATATGGATGGTTTAACATTTGAAGAAATCGATATTACTGGTGAAAAATCAGTCGCTGATAAATGGATTTTAACTCGACTAAATGAAACGATTGAAAATGTTACAAGTCTTGCTGATAAATATGAATTTGGTGAAATCGGTAGACTTCTCTACAATTTCATTTGGGATGATTTCTGTGATTGGTATATTGAAATGGCGAAATTGCCATTATACGGAGAGGATGAAGCTGCGAAAAAGACAACTCGCTCAATCCTTGCTTATGTATTAGATAACACAATGAGATTGTTACATCCATTCATGCCATTTATTACTGAGGAAATCTGGCAGTCACTTCCACATGAAGGCGAGTCAATTACGATAGCAAAATGGCCTACTGTTAATCCTGAACTTACCGATCAACAGGCAGCTAATGAAATGAAATTATTAGTTGAAGTCATTCGCTCTGTACGAAATATTCGCGCAGAAGTGAATACTCCGATGAGTAAGCAAATTGAAATGACGATTAAAGCAAAAGACGAGTACATTGTTAGTCAGCTTGTAACAAATCGATCATATGTTGAACGGTTCTGTAATACAAGCTCGTTAACAATTGCAACAGATATTACTTCAACAGATAAATCAATGACAGCTGTTGTTACTGGTGCGGAGATTATATTACCGTTGGAAGGGCTCATCAATATCGATGAAGAAATTAAACGACTTGAAAAGGAAAAAGAAAAGCTTGATAAAGAGGTCGAACGTGTTCAGAAAAAGCTTGGAAACGAAGGCTTCTTGAAAAAGGCTCCTGAAAAGGTAATCGAAGAAGAAAAGGCAAAGGAAAAAGATTATATCGAAAAACGTGATATTGTCATTGCAAGAATTGAGGAACTAAGAGGTTAATTGTATAAAAGTCGGGTGAGTCAATGACTCACCCGACTTTTACTAAGTAAATATAAAGGTGGCATCATTAATTATGTTTGCAAATTATGATGAAGCAATTAATTGGATCCATTCACGATTAAAATTTGGTGTAAAGCCTGGCTTAAAACGAATGGAATGGTTTTTAGAAAAATACAACCATCCAGAAGAAAACTTACAAATTATCCATGTAGCTGGAACAAATGGAAAAGGATCGACTATCTCATATATGCGCCATATGTTAATGGAGGCAGGATATAAAGTAGGTACTTTTACTTCTCCATATATAGAGCTTTTTAATGAACGAATAAGTGTTAATGGCCAACCAATATCTGATGAAGCAATGCTTTCACTTGTTAATGAAATTAAGCCATATGTAGAACAGATTGAGCAAACCGAACTTGGTAGTCCAACTGAGTTTGAAGTCATTACAATGATGATGTATCTTTATTTCGGAAAATACAATCAACCAGATTTTTTACTGCTAGAAACAGGACTTGGTGGAAGACTTGACTCAACGAATGTCATCAACCATCCTTTATTATCGATAATTACAAATGTTGGATATGATCATATGAACATATTAGGGAATACGATCGAAGAAATTGCCGCAGAAAAGGCAGGAATTATTAAAAGTGGTGTTCCAGTTTTTACAGCAATTGAAAATGAAAATGGTATACAAGTAGTTAAAGATGTGGCTAAAAGAAAAAATGCACCATTATTTATTTATGGAACAGATTTTAATATCGTTAAACATCAGCTTCATCGAAATGGAGAATTATTTTCATTAGAAACATCATCGTATGTCTACGATGATGTGCTAATTACGATGAAAGGTGAACACCAAACTAAAAACGCAGCACTTGCCATTTCGGCAATTGATTATTTAAAACGGAAAAATATAGTGAATATAAATGAAATGCAGCTAAAAACAGCTCTTGAGAAAACAAATTGGATTGGTAGATTTGAGAAAGTATATGATAATCCTGAAGTAATTATTGATGGAGCACATAATATCGAAGGGATTGAAAGCCTCGTTTCAACTTTAAAAAGACATTATGGGAATAGAAATATTCACTTTTTAGTTAGTATTTTAAATGATAAAAATTATGAAGAAATGATCCATTTGTTAACGAGGATAGCTACTTCCATGCATTTTACCTCCTTTGACTTTCCACGAGCTGCAAAAGCAAGTGAACTATATTCAGTTTGTGAATTGGGAAATAAAAGTTATTCGGATGATTGGGTGGAGAAGATACAAAATCTGTTAAAGATATATGAAAATAGAGGAGATGACTTAATTGTAGTAGTCGGTTCTCTTTATTTTATATCTCACATTCGTAATTATTTTTATGAAAAAAACAATTGGAAAAATATTCCTCTTTAACAATTTTTGTCTATTAAAAATTATTTCCCACGAAATAAGAAGATAGGGATATAAACGAAAAGTAAGCTAGTATTAATAGCTTGCTTTTTTGTTATGTATAGTAGAATTATAAAATTTTTTATATAGTTTTCATTTAGTTATATTATATTGTGGCTAGTTGAAACATATGCTTTTAGAGAAGAAGGAAAATTCGAAGCTCGGGAACATAGTTTTAGTAATCATTATGTAATAAGAAGTTGTTACTAGTTTTCATTTATACTCATATTCACGATGGATATAAAACAACTTTTACTAGGGATAATATTATGCAAATGACCACAATATAGTGGAATATTAATTAATGAAAAAGAATGAATACAATACATATATAAAGTCTATT
>NZ_CADEPK010000094.1 GCF_902829255.1 Metabacillus niabensis
CTAAGAAAGCAAAAGAAGAGCTTGAGCAACGAGTGTTTCAAGTTAATGATTTAATTATTTCAGAATTATCGACTATGTCGGCAGAACAACTTGATGGTAATGAAGGTATGAACGAACTAAAAGAAAAAATTAAGGAAAAAACGAATAAGCTAATGCAAGAAGGCAAGGTCAATAAGGTTTATACCACTTCCTATATCCTTCAATAATAAAGAATACAATAATTAGGAGGTGAAAACTTTGGCAGGTGATATCCTATCACAAAATGAAATTGATGCCTTACTCTCTGCCATTTCAACTGGTGAAATGGATGCTGATGAGCTAAAAAAGGAAGAGTCAAGCAAAAAAGTAAAAGTCTATGACTTTAAAAGAGCATTGCGCTTTTCCAAGGATCAGATCCGAAGTTTAACAAGAATTCATGATAACTTTGCCCGATTGCTAACAACATATTTTTCCGCACAGTTACGGACTTATATTCAAATTACAGTCGGTTCAGTAGACCAGTTACCTTATGAGGAATTTATCCGATCCATTCCTAAAATGACTGTATTAAATGTTTTTGAGATGCAACCATTAGAAGGACGAGTTTTAATGGAAGTCAACCCTAATATAGCATACGCCATGATGGATCGAATTATGGGGGGCCTTGGCTCAAATGTTAATAAAATTGATAATTTAACTGAAATTGAAACAAAAATCATTTCGAATATCTTTGAAAAATCATTAGATAATTATCAGGAAGCATGGGAATCGATTGTTGAGATTGAACCCGTTATGGAAGAGTTCGAAGTAAATCCACAGTTTTTACAAATGGTATCACCGAATGAAACAGTTGTGGTCATATCTTTAAACATTCAGGTTGGAGAAACAAGTGGAATGATTAATTTGTGTATTCCACATGTCGTTCTTGAACCGATTATTCCGAGACTATCTGTACATTATTGGATGCAATCGGATAGGAAAGAACCAAAGCCTAACGAAATTGAAGCATTGAAAAAGCATATTCAATTAGCTGACATCACAATTTCTGCAGAGCTTGGGTCATCTGAATTAGCCATCCAGGATTTTCTGCAGCTACAAATTGGGGACGTCATACAATTAGAACGCTCCATCACTCAGCCATTAGTGGTTAAAATAGGTGATAAACCAAAGTTTACTGGACAGCCTGGAAAATTAAACAAAAAATTAGCGGTTCAAATTATTGACCACTTATCAAGAGGTGACGAAGATGGTGAGTAATGATATGTTATCTCAGGATGAAATCGATGCTCTACTAAAAGGAGCAGGAAGTGACGATGGTGAAACTCCTGAGGAAGCAAATGAAGAAAATACGTTGAAAAATGAGGATTATTTTAATGCAATGGAAGAGGATGCAATCGGAGAAATTGGAAATATTTCTTTCGGAAGCTCTGCAACTGCACTCTCCACCTTATTGCAGCAAAAGGTAGAAATAACAACACCAACTGTTTCTGTCGTACAAAAAAGCAAACTAGGTGAGCAATTCCAGCATCCATATGTTGCGATTGAAGTTAACTATACGGAAGGTTTTTCTGGAAGTAATTTACTAGTAATTAAACAAAGCGATGCAGCAATCATTGCAGATTTAATGATTGGTGGCGATGGAACAAATCCTAGTGAAATGTTAGGGGAAATCCAAGTTAGTGCCGTTCAGGAAGCAATGAACCAAATGATGGGATCTGCTGCCACATCAATGTCAACTATCTTTAATAAAAAGGTTGATATTTCACCACCAAGTGTTGAACTACTTGATGCAAATGAAACAGATGAAGCTAAAACAATTCCTGATGAGGATTTACTTGTTCAAGTTTCATTTCGATTAAAAATTGGTACATTAATTGATTCAAGTATTATGCAATTATTACCATTATATTTTGCTAAGAGTTTAATAGAAGAACTAATTAATCCTAAGGAAGAGGTGGCTGCAACAGCTGAAGCAGTGAGGGAAGTTCAGCCTGAACCAGTTGTTCACCATGAGCAAAATTATTCTGGACAAGCTCAGTTGAATTATCAAGCACAGCAACCAATCTCTCATTCACAGCAAGCAATGGGGCAAACAAATCAACAAGCTTATGCTACACAGCCACAATATAATCAAGGAAGAGCAACACAACCTACAGTAAATGTAAAACCAGCGGAATTTACTTCCTTTGAACCAATGCAATATCAACAGCAAGATATTCAAAATCTTGATATGCTACTTGATATTCCTTTACAAGTTACCGTTGAGCTAGGAAGAACAAAACGGTCTGTAAAGGAAATATTGGAATTATCTTCAGGTTCAATTATTGAATTAGATAAACTTGCTGGTGAGCCAGTAGATATTCTGGTAAATAGTAAAATTGTTGCTAAAGGTGAAGTAGTTGTAATTGATGAAAACTTTGGTGTCCGTGTAACGGATATTATAAGTCAAACTGAACGATTAAATAAACTTAAATAATATATGTTTTAGGAGTGGGGAACTATGGCACACAAAATTATGATTGTTGACGATGCAGCATTTATGAGAATGATGATTAAAGATATTTTAACGAAAAATGGCTATGAGGTTGTTGCAGAGGCTGCTGACGGTGCGCAAGCTGTAGAAAAATATAAAGAGCATCAACCTGATTTAGTAACAATGGATATTACGATGCCAGAAATGGATGGAATTGCAGCATTAAAAGCGATTAAAGAAATTAATCCTAATGCGAAAATTATTATGTGCTCAGCAATGGGGCAGCAGGCAATGGTTATTGATGCAATTCAAGCAGGAGCAAAAGATTTTATTGTAAAACCTTTCCAAGCAGACCGTGTGTTAGAGGCTATTGGTAAAACATTAAGCTAAAAGGTGGAGTGAAATTGCTTCATAGAAGATATTACTTCATATTGATTATTATGACACTTATTCTTTTTTCTCCGCAGGCATCATTAAGGGTTCTTGCGGAGGACTCAATGAATGATAGTGTATGGCAAAATTTAAATAAAGAAGAGCAAACGAAAGATAAAAGTGAAAATGCTAAAAATCTAGAAACAGAGGAAAATCCGCAACCGAATACGGAGCAAACTGAAAACAATGATGCGCTTAGTGTAACAGCCTTTGATTTTATCAAAATGTTTATTGCCTTAGCTTTTGTACTCTTTTTAATCTATTTTTTATTGAAATTTGTCACGAAACGAAATAGATTCGCTCAACAAGGGCAATCAATGATTAATCTTGGAGGAACAAGCTTAGGTCAAAATAAATCGATACAAATGGTTAAGGTTGGAGAGCGAGTGTTAGTAGTAGGTGTAGGGGATTCGATTTCTCTATTAAAAGAAATAGAAGATGAGAAAGAGAGAAAAGAATTGATAGAAGCTTTTGAGCAAAAGCAAGAGCAAATTGTTGCCCCGAAAGATATAGTACAAAAACTTTCAACTTATCTAACTCAAAATAAGCAAAAGCAATCTGCTAATGAGAACGGTACTTCATTTTCAAAAGCCTTTAAGGAACAATTAGATAATTTAAAAAAAGAACGTACGAAACAGTTAGAAGAAGTGAAAAGAAAGGGATTAAACAAGAATGAATGAATTTATGGAGTTTTTTAATAATAGTGATCCAGAAAATGTTAGCACCTCTGTGAAATTACTATTATTGCTAACGGTTCTGTCTATAGCCCCGAGTATTTTAATCTTAATGACCTGTTTCACAAGAATTATCATTGTTCTATCTTTTGTTCGTACTTCTCTTGCTACTCAATCAATGCCACCGAATCAAGTATTGTTAGGCATAGCATTGTTTTTGACATTTTTTATTATGGCACCTACTTTTTCCGAAGTAAATGAACAGGCACTAACGCCATTATTTAATGAAGAAATTGATTTAGAAGAGGCATACGAACGTGCTGCGGTGCCGTTTAAGGAATTTATGAGTAAGCATACGAGGCATAAAGATTTGGCGCTCTTTCTTAATTATGCAGGAATTGAAAATCCATCTTCTATAGAAGACATTCCATTAACCGCATTAGTACCTGCATTTGCGATAAGTGAAATAAAAACGGCCTTTCAAATTGGGTTTATGATTTTTATTCCATTTTTAGTTATTGATATGGTAGTAGCGAGTGTTCTAATGTCGATGGGGATGATGATGTTACCGCCTGTTATGATTTCACTACCATTTAAAATATTGCTATTCGTTTTAGTAGATGGTTGGTATTTAATAATAAAATCGTTGCTACAAAGCTTCTAGAATGGGTGAGGACATATGAGTTCAGAGTTTGTCATTTCTTTAGCAGAAAAAGCTGTATATACAACATTAATGATATGTGGTCCATTACTTCTAATTGCATTGGTGATTGGATTAGTTGTTAGTATTTTTCAGGCTACAACGCAAATTCAAGAACAGACCCTTGCATTTATTCCGAAAATTGTGGCGGTATTATTCGGCTTAATTTTCTTCGGACCATGGATGCTTACAACAATCGTATCTTATGCAAAAGATATATTTGGTAACTTAAATAGGTTTGTGGGATAAACATGACAACAATTATTGAAAATTTTCCTGGATTTTTATTAGTGTTTATTAGAATTACAGCATTTTTTGTAACACTGCCATTTTTTTCGTATCGAAATATCCCAAATATCCACAAAATTGGGTTTTCCTTTTTTCTTGCTTGGATTATGTTTTTTACATTGGATTTACCTACTATCGAAATTGATGGACATTTTTTCATGCTTATCTTAAAAGAGGCACTATTTGGATTACTCATTGGTTTTTCTGCTTATTTTATTATTGCAGCAGTTCAAATTGCAGGAAGCTTCATTGATTTTCAAATGGGTTTTGCGATCGCAAATGTGATTGACCCGCAAACCGGGGTACAAAGTCCATTAATAGGTCAATTTTTATATACATTTGCACTTCTTTTAATGATTAGTATAAATGCACATCACCTTTTATTAGATGGTGTTTTTTATAGTTATCAATTTGTTCCAATCGATCAACTTTATTTACCATTAGGGAATGAAAATGTCGTTGAGTTTATTGTCCAATCTTTTAACTCGATGTTTCTCATTGCCTTTCAAATGTCGATTCCTGTCGTTGGATCGTTGTTTTTGGTCGATATAGCGTTAGGTATTGTAGCGAGAACTGTTCCACAGCTTAATATTTTTGTAGTTGGCTTGCCTTTAAAGGTCGGAGTTAGCTTTATTATGCTCATTTTAGTCATGGGTGCATTATTTGTCCTAATGCAGCACCTTTTTGAAACAATGACCTATACAATGCGTGGCCTTATGGAGTTGTTTGGAGGAATAGGTAATGGAACTAATTAAGTTAGATTTACAATTCTTTTCTGGAGAGAAGACAGAGAAGGCAACACCACGGAAAAAGGCAGATGCTAGAAAAAAGGGACAAGTAGCGAAAAGTGCTGATGTTAATACCGCATTATCATTGTTAACGATATTTCTATCTTTCTTATTTATCGGTACGTTTATGAGAGACGGAATCATCAAAATGATGAGAGGGATTTTCCAAGATTACTTACTCATGGATATTACGAGTCAAAATATCCAAAATTTATTTTCAACAATTGTTTATCAAGCAGGAATCATTTTAGCTCCGATCATGCTCGTTGCAATAGTTGCTGGAGTTTTAGCGAATTATTTACAGGTTGGTTTTTTATTTTCAACAGAATCCATTCAAATGAAGTTAAATAAATTAGATCCAATACAAGGCTTTAAACGAATCTATTCAATTCGTGCATTAGTAGAATTATTAAAATCATTATTAAAAATATCATTTGTAGGTTTTGTAACGTTTATGGTGATTTGGTTAGAGATGGATAACGTATTACGTTTGTCGCAAATGACCGTTGAACAATCATTTACATTTATCGCATCACTTACATTAAAGATGGGTTTATATGCTTCAGGAGCATTGCTTTTACTTGCTCTATTAGACTATTTATACCAAAGATATGATTATGAAAAAAATCTGAGGATGTCTAAGCAAGATATTAAAGATGAATATAAAAAATCTGAAGGTGACCCACTGATAAAATCGAAAATTAAGCAAAGGCAAAGGGAGATGTCAATGAGGAGAATGATGCAGGAGATACCAACTGCTGATGTTGTCATTACAAACCCTACTCATTATGCCATAGCTTTAAAATATGACGAATCAAAAATGGATGCACCATATGTTGTTGCAATGGGTGTGGACTTGGTTGCACAAAAAATAAAAGAAATCGCTAAAGCTAACGATGTCATGATGGTGGAAAATCGACCTCTAGCAAGGGCATTATACGCTCAAGTAGATATTGGACAAGCGGTTCCTGAAGAGTTTTTCCAAGCAGTGGCAGAGATTATCGCCTATGTATACCAATCTAAATCGATCATTTAATTGATTTATTATATAAAAGCTTGTCAGATAGTAAGAAAGAAAGAATGTTGTTTTTAAATTTTAGCAATTGCAACCAATATAACACCATGTTTATTTGGTACTAAGGAGAGAAAAAACATGAAAGCAAGAGATTTATCAGTTTTATTAAGTGTTATTTTAATTGTTGCTATGCTTATCATACCTTTTCCGGGATGGTTATTAAGTTTTTTAATTATTATTAATATATCTCTTGC
>NZ_CADEPK010000095.1 GCF_902829255.1 Metabacillus niabensis
TTTTTATAGCATGCATTAGCATATTTTTGTGTATTTTTTTATGATAAATTGCAAAGGAAATTTTCTATATAGGAGAGTGAGAATTGAGAAGTAACACACTTAAACTACTCCTAACAGCAAAATCATCTATAAAGCTACGATTTTACGCAGAAGGGAGATGAAGACATGCTGTGGGTAATCTATGGATTTTTAAGTTTTTTCTGGTTTTTGCTTGTTGTTCTGTATTATTTATGGACAACTTTATTCTGGTCGATGATTTTTCGTGTCCAAAAGTTTGAAAATGAAGGGAAACGTATAAAATCAAGTTTTTTCACTTTAGTGGCATTTGCCTTGACCATCCTTATCTCGGAATTCATTTGTCATGTTACCGATACTCCGAATCTATTCCAATTCACGAAAATTACTTCAACTTGTATTACGGCTGCGTTGATTTATTTCGTCGTATTAGGGATTGCAACCATTCCGTTTATAAAAAAAGACGGAGCAGATATGCTAAAGCAAGCGTTATATGGCAAAAGGAAGAAGAGAAAGAAGAAGTAAAAAACAACTCAAACGTTTTAATGCGTATCTTTGATTGAATAAGAAAGCTGTTTTATAGATAGAAGGAATGAAGAAAAGCCTTCTCGAATTAAATTAATTGTTTATGATTTTTATATTTTAAACGAGGAGGCAATTCATGGGAATTGGTCGGAAAATAGGTGAAGGAAGTTGCTCAGAAATATTTGAGTGGGAGAACGATAACAAAATAATTAAATTAGCAAAATCAAATACAACATATGAAGCAATTCAAGTTGAATATGAGAAAACCCTTGCTGTGTGGGAGATGAATTTATCTGTTCCTCAGCCATTTGAAATAGTGGAGGTACATAATCGTTCGGGAATCGTTTTAGAGAGAATTTATGGAGAAACTCTAAAAGAACGCTTATTCAAAAATCTAATAGAACAGTCAGAATCTGCTCAAACTTTAGATATGCGTGACATAAGATTAACTGCCCGCCTTCTAAGTGAAATTCATAATATCTCTAATATTCATGTTCCTCCTCAAAGAGAAATCGTGAAAAATCAAATATTAAGTGTTAATTATTTGAACGAAATGGAAAAGAATTATGTAATTAATTTATTAGACAGCTTACCCCAAAGTGGTTACCTTTGCCATGGTGATCCTAATCCAAATAACATACTTATACATAATGGAAAGCTTGTTATGATCGATTGGATGAATGCTACAATAGGAAATCCGGAAACAGACATCGCAGAATACATAATCATGATGAAATATGCGATTCTACCACCAGATACTCCACGCAAAATAATTGAAAATTTCGACTTAGCTAGAGAAGCAATCATTAAAGCATTTATGGAAGAGTACACAAAGTTAACGGGTATAAGCTATGAGCAAGTTGAGCCCTGGATTGTTATCGTCGCATCTCGAAAGCTTTCTGTTGATGGTATATCAGAGGCGGAAAAACAATTATTACTGCAAGAAATAAAATTAAAATTGAAAGGGAAAATTTAGTATTAGAAAGTGTTCTATCAACTCCTTAAAAAGGTGGTAAATAACTGAACCACCAACGAAAAATAATAGTAACGGGAGTAGGCTCTGGAATTGGAAAAGAAACTGTAAAAATGATAATAAAAGGTTATTTAAAATATAGGGGTTGCTAAAGCAACTTCTTTTATATTTCATAGTTGAAAGGTGGGAAGAAATGAACACCGTTTTAGATGATTTTTTAGAGTTGAAAGAAATATTAAACTCATTCAATGGACTTGAACAAAAATATAATTGGCTACTAACCGACCTTGATTGGACTTACCCTGAAAATTACCTTGATTATTTTGAAGATTATCGAGAATTCGAAGACAGTAATGCTCGTATTAATAATTACTTGATTACGGGCGATAAGCTAATGCAGCTTGCTAATAATAAAGAGGTTTATTTTATTTGGGGTGTATTATCAGCATTTGAAAAGAACGAGACAATGGATTTAAATGAGATTAAAGTGGAACCGTATGCTGATGGAAACCCAAATTTTTGGGTTGATAATCCAAAAATCCAACATCCAAAGGCAGTCGTTGAATTAGTTTTTTGGGACTCCTCATTAATTTTACTTTTAAGCAAAGATGATACCTTCTCTATAAATTTCAGAAACACTTTTCAAGGTTGGAAAGATTTAAATTCCTACAATCCGGGTACATTAACTTAACAAGGAGTTGTTTCGACAACTCCTTGTTTTTATTGCACTAAAGATGCGGGTTAGTTAAGAAGTATATGGATTAACACTTGGATATTCCTGTTAATTTGAGTCGGATTGTGAAGAGATATACTTAAAGTAAAGGAGCAGGTTAGTTAAAAATCGATGTTTATCTTGTATTCAACAATCGGGTCATTTTTTGAAAAGCTCCCCACAAGAATTGAGGGGGAGAAATTTCAATTTTATTTGTCCGAATTTTGAAAGTTTGACAGTTTCGAACAGCGTGCAAAAGTAAATTGATTTTTGGTTCTTAAATCATTAACTTATAGATGTTTTGGATTAATCGTATATTACATATTTTCCTTGTTCACTTAACTTTTTTAAGGATGTAAGCATATGATTTATTTCTTCGTCAGAATGTCTTTCCCATGAGCCTAATTCAGCTATTATTTTCAAAGGAGATTTAGAGCGATATGAACGGGTAGGATTTCCGGGAAATCTCTTGTCCGTCACGTTCGGATCATTTTCAAACTCACCTAATGGTTCTACAATATAAATTCGTTCTTTTGAATTAGACCTTGCTAATTCAGCACCCCATTTAGCAGCATTTAATGTCGCTGTAAAATATATATAGTTCGATTTTTTATCTTGGTAATTTGATAAGTGTTGAGGTTCTAATAAATCTCCAATTTTTAGTTCTGCTTTAGTACCATGAAAAAAAGGACCATTATCAAGGACATCTGTTTTGTTCATTCTGACACACTCCTTTGATTTTTAGTTTGTGTATTTCAATAAAAGTATAGTATGGAATTATATAAAAGAGTAGTCTATAAAATAACCTGTAAGTAATGGTATAATGTAAGTAGAGAGAATGAGAATTACCTATTTTTATGTTCTAATTAGCAATCAGCTTTATTGTGAAAAATTATACTTAAACTCACGAGTGCGATACTTCAATAAAGAGGTATCGCATTTTTTGTTGAACTAAAGGGGCAGGTAAGTGCAATAAGAAAGAATACTGTAATTATTGACAGATTTATGCAGGGGAAATAAGGAGGTTGAACAAATGGATAGGACAGTTACATTTTCATTCAATAGTACAAAATATGAAGGTACAGAGGCGACAGAAACATTTACTTTTAAGGAATTAGGTATTGATGAGGATTTGGATGTTGAAGCACTAAAAAAAAGAGGTAGATAGAATTTTTCAGGCTTGGGTTTGGGATAAACTTAATATTTCTTATAGTATTGTTATAGACGAGGACAAAGGCAGATAGTACAGATTATATTCTGTAACAAAAGTCAAACTTCTTATTGAACTAAATGGGAAGGTTAGTGAAGGAAGGAATTTGTGTCATCTTCCAGAATATATTGTATTAGACAAATATAGGGGGAATACAGATGGGTTTTTATTGGGTGGGCTTTATTTTTTGGTTTTTAATTGTTTCTGCATCCATATTATTAATATTGGGTTTATGGAAAAAATCCTGTAAAGTTTTAATATACAGTGGAATTCTCATTATTTTACCATCACTATATTTTGGTGGTGCAGAGAATTGGTTTAGTCTGCTTATTCTTTTTCCTCTGATTCCTTTTGTCCTTGCATTTTATATTAAAAAAAGAGTTTAGCTCTTTTATGAATCTGTTTTGGTTCTTTTAATAGGGTGCCTCCTTTAAAGAAAGTATCCTTTTCATATTGAACTAAAGTCGCAGTTTAGTGGAAGAAGGATGAAACTTTTCTGTATTTTTCACGTTAATTATAGTAGTTGATAAAATTTTACAGTTTTGTTATTAAAAGTTTAAATAAAAATGGGGGGATTATCATACAAAGGATCTCATCGTTATTGATTTTATTCATATTATTAATACTCCTATCAGCTTGTAGTTCGAAAACTTTAACCTTTTCGGGAGATAGTGATTATTGGTCTGCTGTATTAAAGGTTACACAAACGAACGATGATTACGAGACACAGGAGTTCAAACTTCAATTTAATGGTAAAGATATTAACTCTGTTGGTGAACTAACTTACAATATTGAAACTAATGCAGGTAGCTTTGGACATAGTGGTGTAAAATTAAATAAGGACGTTTTCCTTACGGGTAGAGATGAATCTAATCCAATCAACGCAAAAGTCATTGAAGGTTCTGAAGTAAAAGTATTAGTAGAATGGAATGATAAAACTGAGACCATCTCATTGAGCGAAAATTAGGTAGTAAATGTTAATCCAAGAGGGATTAGCGTTTTTTATTATTGTACTAACGGGGCAGAATACTTACATAAGAAATAAGGAAAAAATTTGATATAAAGGAGTAAGAGATGAACAGATTAAATATCATTACACTGGGTACAAAAGACATTGTAAAGTCACACAAGTTCTTCAAGCAATTGGGGTTTGACACTTCAATCAGAGGGGCAGAATCCAATCCAGATATTATTTTTTTTAAGAATGAAGGCACAAGAATAGCACTCTATCCTTTGGAAGAATTAGCACTAGATGTTAATGAACATAATCCTCCTGAGATTGTAAGAGGCTTTTCAGGAATAACTCTTGCTTATAATGCAAAATCCAATGAAGAAGTTGATGAAATCTTAAAGAAAGCGGAGTTAGCAGGAGCTATCATTCAGAAAGAACCTCAAAAAACTGATTGGGGCGGATACGGCGGTTACTTTACAGATCTTGACGGCTATTATTGGGAAGTTGCCTACGGGGAATTTTGGAAATTTGATGATTCTAATATGTTAGTAATTGAAGATGAATAAATATAACTATGTGAACCTTCGAACTTAAACTAACGGGTAGCGATACTTCAATAAAGAGGTATCGCATTTCTTATTGCACTAAAGGTGCAGTTTAATGGAAGCAGAATTATTTTATATTAATAGTGAATTTAGTAGAGTTAAACATAGAGTAAGCATTTTATCCAAAAGCTATGATACCAATCTTAATGAAATATGGTATTTCTAATTTAAAAAATCAAGTTTATGTAGGCAAAATAGGATGAAATTATTCAGTTATGTTCTTCAATTAACAGATGCGATACTTTATGAAGAGGTACCGCATTTGTTATTGAACTAAACGTGAAGCTGAGTTCAATAACAGAATAAACAATAGAAAAATGTCAAATTTTGAAACTTATTCTTTAATTTTCCGTATATCAATATAAAATGGTATCTAATGCAGGGAGGGATCTTAGTTGGCTGAAAAGGAAAAAAGTGTATCATTTTTTAAAAAATCTTGGGTTTCTCAAATTGGTGTATTTTTATTGTCACAGATAATTTTTATTACATTTGAAACAACAGGATGGTTACCTAATTATAAAGAGATTGATGGAACACTATTTGGGAGAATTACGGAATCGCCAATTTTTAAAGAATGGTTTACTTTTTACGAAACACCACAATTAAATTTAATTACTGTCTTTTTTGGCGTCTTCTTTCTTGTGCCTGGAATAATAGGTGCATTAAAAAATGTATTTTCGCTTAGACAATATAGTAATAGCTCTAAATAACCGTGATTAAAAATAAATATGAGTTATTAAAATGAAGAAAGTTTGCGAAGAGTTTTTACATAGACTATTGGGTGCGATACTTCAATAAAGAGGTATCGCATTATTTTATTGAACTAAAGGTGCTGGATAGTTAAAGAAGGCAGATAGGTTATTAAACTAAATATCAATATATTTAAGCAAGAAAGGTATATATTATGCTCAATATTTTAACGTTATTTTTAAGTTATTTGATTGGTTCAATTTCATTTGCTTTAGTTGTCGGTAAACTATTCTATAAAACCGATGTTCGGAATTATGGTAGTGGGAACCTTGGTGCAACCAATGTTTTTAGGGTTCTTGGAAAGAAAGCAGGGATAATTGTTGCAATTGCTGATATATTAAAAGGTACAGTTGCTTGTTTACTGCCTCAAATACTGAATTCTTCAGTCAACCCCATCTTTTGTGGTTTATTAGCCCTATTAGGACACATATTTCCTGTTTTTGCAGGGTTTAAAGGCGGGAAAGCTGTTGCGACAGCAACAGGAGTTTTATTATTTTTGACCCCTTTTGGTACTTTGACAGGCTTTTTTGTATTTATATTAACTTTGATACTTTCTAAGTATGTTTCACTAAGTTCAATGTTAGCCGGAATAGCAATATTTATTTACAGCGTTATATTTGAAGATAAAGTCATGATAGCCCTTTCTTTATTTATTAGTGTATTAGTGATAATTTTGCATAGGCAAAATATCAAAAGAATTATTAATGGAACTGAAAACAAACTATGGTAAGAAGAAAAAAGTCTAACAGAAATTACGAGTTATTTGGGAAAAGTTTGCAGCACACCAATAAAG
>NZ_CADEPK010000096.1 GCF_902829255.1 Metabacillus niabensis
ATATATTATAGATTAATAAAAATATAAATTAAGTATTTTAACATCTCCAAGTTAGGGTTGAATTTCGAAAAAACTTTACCACATGCGTTATTTCTAAGTTTATTTATCTAAGTGGATGAACATAGAATATTATTAACAGGTACAATGGCTTAACATCTAATATGCTGTTATTGTTACAGTCTTTTTTATTGCTATAGGGGATTAAAATGTCGAGAGAATTATTAAAGAATATTAGAATTAAAGAAGAACCAAAACTTACAGCAAAACAAATGATCATACAATTAGCTATATATTTTCTTTTAGGTGCTTTTTTAGGTGTCATTGCAAAATATAGTGATACCGTTTCATCTAATAGTGGAATTGGGATGATTTTTGACATTATTAGTAACACCACAACACGTCTAGGTATATGGGTTGGATTGGCGACTTTCATTGCTGTATGGAGTGAAAATCCTAAAGTTGCAGCTTTTAAAGTATTCGGATTTTTTGCTGGTCTCTTGATAGCTTACTATATTTATTCACAAATGTTGTTTGGATTTTTTCCAACCTATTATTTTTTGCGTTGGGGAGCAATTGCGCTTGTCTCGCCTTTAGCTGCTTACATAGTTTGGTTCAGTAGAAGAGAAGGGGGCATTTCGGCAATTTGTGCAGCATTACCTATTGGTCTTCTTCTCGAACAAGGCGCTCCATTTTTTTATGGTTATTCGGTGGTGTTAGGCTTTGATTTATTCATTGCTATCTTATTACTTGTTATATTACCTAAATCAAAAATACAGTATCTATTGGTTGTTCCATTGTCGATATTGTTGGCTTTCATACTTAGAAGCTCAAATATTTTATTGTATTTGTTTGGTGGTTTATAAATTCTATAAACCTATTTTAATAAGTTCTAGATTAAACATTAAACATTCTATAAAAAGCATTTCAATAATTTTTCTTCTATTTGTAAATTAAATAGCAGGAACAACCAAAACTTCATAACAAAATGATTACCAAAAATAGTATAATAAGGAAGATTAATACTAGATTTACTTAGGAGGACATCATGATTGAGTTAAAAGGAAAATATAATTCTGCCAAAGTTTTTACAGATAATGTAGAACAAACGGCAGCTGGACAAATCATTGAATTATGCAACCAAGAATTTGTAAAAGATTCTCAGATTAGAATAATGCCAGATACACATGCTGGAGCTGGATGTACAATTGGTACTACTATGACAATTCACGATAAAATAGTTCCAAATTTAGTTGGTGTAGACATAGGCTGTGGCATGGAAGTGGCTATTATAGATAAAAATAAAGATGAAATAAACTTTGATCAATTAGATGAAACAATTAGAAAGTATGTGCCAAGCGGATTTAGTGTAAGACATAATAGCCAAAGACATCCATTTTCAAAGAAAATTAATTTTCGAGATGTTAGAGCACCATTTAACTTAAATAGAGCAAAAGATAGTATTGGGACTCTAGGGGGCGGAAATCATTTTATTGAATTAAATGAAGATCGTGAAGGTCGTGTATATATTGTTATTCATAGCGGTTCAAGAAACCTTGGAAAGCAAATTGCTGAACATTATCAAAATCTTGCTTACGAAGAATTAACGAGCATAGCTAAAGAGAAAGAGGAATTAATTAAAGAGTTAAAATTACATGGAAGAGAGAAAGAGATTCAATCTGAGCTACAAAGAATAAAAGCACCGAAGATACACAAGGATTTAGCGTTTTTAGAAGGTCAAAGCTTTAAAGACTATATGAATGACATGGCTATTGCTCAAAATTATGCATTATACAACAGAAAAGCTATGGTAGATGAAATTATTACAAAAATGAAATGGAATAAGATTGATGAGTTCACTACTATTCATAATTATATTGATATGGAAAATATGATTTTGCGTAAAGGAGCAATTTCTTCACAAAAGGGAGAACGGGTCATAATTCCAATGAATATGAGGGATGGTAGCATTATTGCCGAAGGAAAAGGAAATCAAGATTGGAATTATTCTGCACCACATGGAGCGGGAAGACTTATGTCAAGAGCGAAAGCAAAAGAGAATGTTTCCTTAGATGAGTTCAAAAATACAATGAAAAATGTATGGACGACTTCTGTATCAGAAAGAACACTTGATGAATCTCCAATGGCATATAAGCCTATGGAAGAAATAATCAAACATACTAC
>NZ_CADEPK010000097.1 GCF_902829255.1 Metabacillus niabensis
GAATTATCAGTGTCTAAATTTTTTTGAAGTTGTGAATATATCCTTTCTCTTTCCTTCTCCTTTAAAATAGAAAAGTTTTCAGTTTTCGAACTTAAAGATTTTATGAATCCGCACATCCAATATCACCAAATTCTGATCAGACTTTTATTTGATATACTATATGTATGAAAAAATGAAACTTTTATTGTCTGTCTCCGTATATTATTTAACAAATTGAAAAGAGGGATAAACAATGTTAAAGAAGTTATTAAAATCAATTGTTTCGAGCCAACATTCACACTCAAGGCATTATAGCTCAAGTGATTTTAAAAAAAGAAAATACCATTCTCATCACCCATCCGCATACGGTCATCATCATTATAAGAGAAAGCGTAGATCGGGTAGTTTCTTTAGTTCCTTTGGCTCTTTTGGTTCTTACAGTAGTTAATGAATAAATTTATTTTAAAATGGCATGAGATAAGTGAAAGACCGTTAAAAATAAAAGCCCAAATCTCACAAAAGTACACAATAAAAAAGCTTTTAGGAAAAGGGAGCTATGGGTTTACTTATTTAGTAGATGATAAGCAAGGTACCAGGTATGTTTTAAAGCAACTACGAAAATATAAAATGCTCGATGACCATGGAAGAGCTTCATTTCAAAGGGAAGCGGACATTTTAAAAACTTTACGACATTCAGCATACCCTGCTTTTTATGAACAATTTGAGGAAGATGGTAGAAGTTTTATTTTAATGGAATATAAGCAAGGTTTTACGTTCGAACAGCTGATTTTCAACGAAAACCATATCTATGATGAAAAAGCGTCATTTTACCATTTGGAGCGAATTTTAGAAATTGTTAGACCCATTCATAATCTTGGAATAGTTCATCGGGACTTAAGAATTCCGAATATTCTCATGAATGGAAATGAATATTATATTATTGATTTTGGATTAGCACGAAAGGTTAGTGATAAGAAAAGTAATGAGGAAGTAAATGAAATTCTTGCAAAACAACTATTTCGTGAGATCGCTTTTAAGAGTGATTTTTATGCATTAGGTCATTTTGTCTTATTTTTACTTTATTCAGGTTATGAACCAGAAACAAGAAAGAGTCGTTCATGGGAGGATGAATTAGAGCTTTCAGTAACTAGTAAAAAAATATTACGAAAAATGCTTCAGCTTGATGAACCATATCATGATATTGAACAACTTTTAATGGATGTAAAATTATTTAATGGAGGTATTTAGTTTGTCATTGTTTAATAAAATGCTTGCAAGTATTGGAATCGGTTCGGCAAAGGTAGATACGAAATTAACACATGCTTCTATTAAAGCAGGGGAATTAGTTGATGGAGTTGTAGAAATTAAAGGTGGTAATATAGAACAAAAGATTGATGAAATTTATTTGACGCTTAATACGTATTATGAAAAAGAGGTCGATGATAAAAAAGTTCAAAAACAAGCTGTCATATCAACGATTAAATTAAATGAACCATTCGTTATTATGCCTGAGGAATCAAAATCGATCCCGGTTCAGTTTCAATTACCAATTGATACACCAATAAGTATGAGTGGTTCAAAAGTGTGGATTAAGACTGGAATGGATATTAAAGGTTCGATTGACCCGTCTGACCAAGATATTATAAATGTGCTTCCACATCATTTGGTCGAAGAAACGTTACAAATATTTAATCAATTAGGGTTTAAATTAAGAAAGGTGAAAAACGAAGAAGCTTCCTTTAAAATAAGAAAACGATTGCCATTTATTCAAGAATTTGAATTTGTTCCGACGTCTGGCCCATATTTCCGAAAATTTGATGAGGTTGAAGTGATATTTTTTCCAATTGATGATGAGAGAATAGAGATTATCATTGAAGTTGATCGACGTGCCCGTGGTTTTGCAGGTTTCTTATCAGAAGCACTAGACTTAGATGAAACAATAACAAAAATCACTGTTTCTAAAAGTGAATTAGCAACTCTAAAAAATAAAATTGAGACCATTTTAGAAAAAAACAGCATTTAAAAAGGTGTTTTGAATTTAAATGTGTTGCACTTTTATAAAGTATAAGATGGCAATTTTTAAAATCTAAAAATACCTTTGAAAAGACTAGTAGAATTGATATAATTTAGGCGTTAAATTTGATACATATGAGAGGCTGTGATGGGGAAATGTTTAAAAAGATTGCTGCTGATGCATTAGGTTTGTCTGATATTGGTACTATTATTAAACCATCAGATTATGATAAAACTGACGCAGATGATTATGTTATGCA
>NZ_CADEPK010000098.1 GCF_902829255.1 Metabacillus niabensis
AAGAAATAGAGGTCTTTGAGGAACTTCAAAAACAATGGGAAGAAAAGAAGAAATCTTTCGAACATGAACAAAAAGAAAAAAACGATGCTATTGAAAGGAAAAAAGATCAATATTTAATTGGTGAAACAGAGGCGATAATAGAATACTGTGACATGGTATTATCTAATTCTAATTATCCAGACTATTTTCCTCAGGAATATGATATTGAATATAATCCAAACAATAGAACCTTAATTGTGGAATATATCCTTCCTGATATTTCTGACTTACCAACATTAAAAGAAGTTAAATATATTGCTACAAAGGATGAGTACAAAGAATCGTCTATAACAGATGCTGCTCTTAGGAAAATGTATGATAAGTTACTTTATGATATTACATTACGTACTATACATGAGCTTTTTGAAGCAGATGCAATTAGTAAAATAGATTCAATAATATTTAATGGATGGGTAAATTCGATAAATAAGGCAACAGGTAAAAAAGAAGATATTTGTATATTGTCAATTCAAACAAACAAAGAAGAGTTTATGGAAATAAACTTAAGATTGGTTGATTCAAAGACTTGTTTTAAAAATTTAAAAGGGATTGGAAGTAGTAAATTATTTAGTCTAACTCCAATAGCTCCTATATTAAAAATCAATAGGGAAGACGGTCGATTTGTTGATGCACATAATGTATCCGAAAACGTTGATGAGGATACGAATTTGGCCGCGATGGATTGGCAAGATTTTGAGCATTTAATAAGAGAACTTTTTGAAAAAGAGTTTAATACATCTGGTGGAGAAGTAAAAATAACAAGAGCTAGTAAGGACGGTGGAGTTGATGCAGTTGCATTTGATCCAGATCCTATTAGAGGTGGGAAAATTGTTATACAGGCAAAAAGATATACAAATGTTGTTGGGGTATCGGCAGTTAGAGATTTATATGGAACAGTAATGAATGAAGGTGCTACTAAAGGTATATTGGTAACAACAGCTGACTTTGGTCCAGATGCTTACAATTTTGCAAAAGATAAACCACTTACTTTATTAAACGGAAATAATCTCTTACATTTGCTGCACAAACATGGTCATAAGGCGAAAATAGATTTAAAAGAAGCTAAGTTATTAATGAATGGAAAATAATTTCGAATATTAGGCATAGTCGCTTTGTTATATAGATTCATTGTGATTTGGCTACTTCAAACTATTGAGTATTATTTAAAGTTAATATCAGATGGGTATTTAAGATTTAGGTAATTATTATATACAATAAATAAGAAACGGATAATCATAACCTGAAATAGGATTGAGGTTATCTTTTTTTTTTATTATCGAATATACAAATGAAAGGGATACATACATATACTTAACTCCTCCTATGAAAAAATCACAAATGCCTCTTCCTTTCTTTTTCTCCCAATTCAATATATCCTTAAGATACAGAAACAATTGGAGGACAGCACCATGAAAAAGGTATACGCAGATGTCATTCAATTTCGTAACACACATTACGATTTTCGCTACATGCAGGGAGAATTAATAAAAGATTCAATACTACTAAAAAATCGAGAAAGACAATGGCTTGTTCGGAAGCCTCTTTTTCGAATTGATAAAGAAGAGACTGAACAGGTTTTTAAAAAATTAGCACCAAATATTTGGGAGGAATTTATCGGCTTACAGGATGCGTTAAAGTGGCCAATAGAAAGGGTTTTACAAGAATTTGGTGGTTATCGAGTGAATATTAATCCTTCTGGTTGCTCAATTTACGTTGGTGACAAATATATGATTCGCAATTATGATTATCATCCGAAAACCTATGATGGACGCTTCGTGCTATTTCAACCTACAGATGGAGGCTATGCGACGATAGGTGTAAGCCAAAAAATAACCGGTAGAAGTGATGGGATGAATGAAAAGGGTTTGTCGATGGGTTATACATTTATGAACAGGAAGCGTCCGGGTGACGGCTTTATTTGTCATATGATCGGCAGACTGATCTTAGAGCTTTGTGCCAATGCAAAGGAAGCTGTCGATTTGCTGAAGGAGATTCCACATCGCGGGTCTTTCAGTTACGTCTTATTTGATGAAACATGTGAAGCACCTCATATTGTCGAAACCTCACCGAGAAGGGTGGAGACTCGTCAAGGATATTCTTGTACAAATCATTTCGAAATGTTGACAGAGGAAAATCGACATGTTCTTGATGATTCGAAAAAAAGAATGCAAATTGTTGAAGAAAATCAAGTCCATGGATTAAGTGGACATGAAGCATTCAGGCTTTTAAATGATACAGATAAAGGTGTTTTCTCTAAGCTATATGGCAGCTGGGCAGGAACGATCCATACTACTGCTTATTTTCCACAGAATCTTGAAGCATGGATTGTACTTGGTGGCGATCAGGAGCCAGCTAAATTCAGCTTTTCTAACTGGTTAAAAGGAGAAGACCTTTTGCTTAAAACGATTGAAGGGGACATTGATACAGATATTCCTTTCGCCCATATGGAAAGAGCGGATTGGTTTAAATAATATAGGATTCATAACTGTATATAAATGGCACAATTACGCTCCTGATCGAAAATGCTCGGAGCGTTTCTTTTATATTACCCTCTACCAATTAACTTTTCACAAAATGGACCGTCGTCAGTCCAGTAAAATACAATTTCTCAAAAAATTAGCTAATCTTTTCCGTTTGCCTATGGCTGAGATATAGTGAAAGAAAAATAGTGTTATTAAATACCGAACCTGAAAGAACTTAGGAGTGGTGACAATTGGCAAATACATATTGTCCTATATGTAAAGAAGAAAATGGGTGTATGCTAGGTAGTGAAGAAAACGGTAGTTGTTGGTGTAATCTTGAAACCTTCCCAAAGGAAATCTTCGAATTGGTTCCGTTGGAAAGTAAAGGAAAACAATGTATCTGTAAAAAATGTTTGCAAGACTTTAAAATAAAGAGCAACAAATGAAGAAAAATTCGAATTATAGAGGTGGCTTCTGCTAAAAGGAGGATGTTTAGGAAAAAGCATGTATAAGTGATTATCAATAGGATATAGAAAATGTGTTGAATTAAGTACATAATTATTTCTACAAACGGCTGCGTTACTATAAAAAATGGTAACGCGTTTTTTATTATAGGGGATGCTTGTAAAAAAAAGGGGGAATATTCTGCAAGGTTAATACTTCCATTTTTCTCAACCAGATGAAAATCACTTCATACTTTTTCTGTTTCTTTCATAAAGCTACATAATTGCGAAAAAATTAGAAAGTAATAATATTTTATTTCTTCTAGTAGATACTACTTATTAAAAAGGATTAAACGTATGCAAAACACATTACGTTATATTTCAATTGTATATCTCGTACTACTTTCTGTAGGTCTGTTTGCACATGTTGAAATCATTCCAGGGATTTTAACAGTGGTGAAAAGAGATGCGTGGCTAAGTGTTGTGTTAGCAATTATTGTTCTTCCAGTTTGGATATTTGTGATTTATAAAATTTTAGCGATAGTACATACA
Organism: Metabacillus niabensis; assembly: GCF_902829255.1. Classification (GTDB taxonomy): domain Bacteria; phylum Bacillota; class Bacilli; order Bacillales; family Bacillaceae; genus Metabacillus; species Metabacillus niabensis. The sequence continues at coordinate 3,497 of NZ_CADEPK010000098.1, forward strand.
GATTCTTTACTAATAAAATTGAAAAATGATACAAGCTCCATCCAGTATTATCTCCTATTATTACCAATAGGTTTGTATATGTATATCAGTGCCTTTATCACGGCAAAAGATATTATCTTCTGGTCACAATTAACCTATATGGAAGACTATAACATTTTCTTTCTTGCGTTCCCACTTCTTTTATTATGCCTCATTTGTAGTCAATCAGGCATATTTTCAATTGGCATTATAAGTACGATACTATGTCCAATCGTCTTAGTTTTAGGTTTTTTTATTTCGTTCGCTAATACCAATAAGAAAAATTATGAGTTGTTATTACCAATATTAGAAGATGGCTTTATTCCCGTGTCAAAAGGTCTTATTTATACAGTACTTCCAATCATTGAACTATTTGTCATTATATTTGTTACCTCTATTATTAAAAAAAGAGTTACAAAGAAGCAACTTTTTGTGTTGGGTATTGTGATAGTAGGTTTAATGTTAGGACCTACAATTGGGGCAATCGTCGAATTCGGACCTGATTTAGCGTCCAAATATCGCTACCCTGCCTATGAACAGTGGCGATTAATATCAATTGGCAGATATATTTCACATACAGATTTTTTTGCTATCTATCAATGGTTATCTGGAGGAGTTATTCGAATAAGTCTTTTTGTTTTATTAACAAGCCTCATTGCTACAAAAAATAAAAATAATATAAAAGTTTTAGGGTTATTGTATGGGTTACTTTTCATTGCAGTGCTTGTCCCAGTTGATCAAAACGTATTTTCGGAAATGGTTTTTATTTATTTTAGACCCATTTCCTTAATCGTGTTATTGATTCAAATATCAGTTTTAGCGGTCTTTTTAAGGAAGCGGAAAAAAGTAGAAAGGAGTTGAAACTGTGGATAAACCGCTTTTTACAGCTGAAGCACTTAAACAACTTTTTAATCATTCCTCTGATATTGTTGTCAAAGAGGATCATAAAATGAGTATCATTCTGGTGTATTGTGAACCTTTGACAGATACTAGCTTGATTAAATCGATTCTGATCCCTGAAACAGAAAAACAATATTCAACAATTTATCAATATGTCCAAATGGAAAGCGTTGATAAACAAGAAATAGACAGTGAAAAAATACAGAAAAACGTTTTTTCGGGAAAACTGATAGCTGTCCCACCCGGTGAAAAGGTATACCTCTATGATATGAAAAAATTTCCACATAGACAGCCTGATGAATCTGTTGCTGAAGTTTCAGCTATTGGGCCAAAGGATGGATTCGTGGAGGATATCAATACGAATTTAGGTTTAATTCGTAAAAGACTTCGTACTTCCTCTTTAGTTGTTAAGGAATATACAATTGGAAAAAGAACGAATACGAAAGTAGGATTACTTTATATTAAGGACATTATAAATAATCAAATTCTAGAAGAAATTATGACTCTTCTTTCAAATATTAATGTCGATATTTTAACAAGCTCAAATACGCTAACTGAATATTTATCCCCACGGAAATTTTCATTAATTCCTACGATTCATTATTCTGGAAGGGCAGATTTTATTGTACAAGCTATTAATCAGGGAAGATTCGCCATCTTAGTTGACGGCTCACCTACAGCACTTATTGCACCAGTAGATTTGTCTCTTTTATTTAAGTCCCCTGAAGATGAAAATACAAGCTTTTATTACGCTTCCTTGCAAAGGACATTACGGATTGTTGGGGTATTTACAACGATTTTACTTCCAGGCTTTTATACTGCATTAATCACACATAATATAGGTCAATTACCATTACCTATTGTTGCGACTATAGCGGTTTCTCGATTAGGATTGCCATTTTCACCATTAATCGAAAGCTTATTAATGGTGATTATGTTCGAATTATTTTTCGAAGCTGGCTCTCGCTTACCGAAAGGAATAGGACAGACAGTTTCTGTACTTGGCGGTTTAATTATTGGCGACGCTGCTATTAGAGGTGGGATTACTTCACCCTCCATGCTTGTTGTAATCGGAATAACTGCTTTGACAAGTTTTACCTTAGTGAATCGAATGCTCGCAGGAAATCTATTTTATTTGCGAGTATTTGTCCTGCTTTTAAGTTATTTTTTAGGGATTTTTGGTTTTTTCTTAAGTTTTATTTTTATTATCCTTTATATAGCAAGATTAAAATCCTTTGGGATATCGATGTTTTCAAATATTATGACTCCTTATGGGAAGGATATTTTATTTGCCTTTTTACGAATTCCAAGCACATTACTAAAGAAAAGAAATGCAGGGTTATCAATTAAAGATGGAACTAGAAAAGGTGACTGAATGAATAAAATCGTATGGATTCTCATTTCTCTCTTGTTTCTTACAGGTTGTGCAGACATTAAAGAAGTTCAATATCAAGCATATGCTGTAGGGTTAGGAATTGACTATAATGACAATCAATATGAAGTAACCCTGCAATTTTTAGATTTCTTGAATGTTGCAAAAACAGATCAAGGAAAAGGGGACAAACCTAGCAAGGTATGGCTTGGAAACGGAAAAGGAAAGTCTATTGAGGATGCAATTAATCAGATTGATCAAGGTATTCAACTCCCTATTAATTTTGACCAAATCAATGTCATTGTTTTTGGCAAATCATTATTAAAAAATAAGCTGGAATCTACATTACAAACGTTAGATTCATCTTATAGAATTCGCTTAACAGGAATGGTCTATGGAACAGAAGAACCAATTGAGAAGGTGTTTACGTCAAAGGTTCCGTTTTATTATCCTTTTAATGAATCTCAAATTAGTAATCCAGAAGCAAAGCAACAACAAAGCTCAACCGTTCCACCGATAAATTTACAGCAATTTATTTATCAATTTAATGAAAAGGCAAGAACGATATTATTGCCCTCTCTAACTGTAAACAATGAGATTATAAAGGAGGAAGAGGATAACTATGATGTCCCTACAATTAACGGAGCCCATATTATTAAAGGGAAACATTGGAAAGGGCATGTAAGCTTAAATCATTTAATAGGATTTGTTCGAGTGAATAATAAATCTGTCCGTACACCTTTGACGCTTGATTTAGCAAATCATCAAATTTTAGTTAATCTTTTAAAACCTAAAATGAAATATGTAGTAAATAATGATAAAAAAGACCCCTCGATAGGGCTTGAAATTAAAATCCATGCCACAGTGTTAAATTCAAATGGAATGAAGCTTTCTAAAGATATTAAAAATCAAATAAAGAAAAAGCTAGTTAATGAAGTTTATCATTCATATGAAAAAAGTAAAGAAATTGATGGGGACATTTTTCAATTTGAAAATTATCTTTATAGGCATCGACACGACCTTTGGCAATCTATTGGAGAAGGTGATTTTCCAGAATTAAAAAAAGATAATATTCACATTAAAATAGATAGATTTAAAAGTGTTCATAAACTAAGCGGCATGTATCAATAGTAATGAATGATTGTTTTGATAAAATCTATATATACGTTTAGAACAAGTCTAAATTGTATATGGGGGCTTGTTCTTTGAAACTTTTAATCCAATCACAAGCCATAAATATGATTTGTTGTAATGTGCCGACAAATGTATACAAAGTCCAGAAAAACCTCTATATACATAATTTTATTCACCTAGTAATTCAAATCATCATAATAACAATGCCACAATTGTTAACAAAAAATGTAGCAAACCATTGATAGACTTTCCTAAACCCCTTATATATAGTTAACGATATAAGGAGTTGGAAATATGATTGGTATGAATATTCGTATTTTACGAAAGAGGAATAAAATGAGTCAGGAGCAGTTGGCAGAAAAGGTAAATGTCTCACGTCAAACGGTAGCAAAATGGGAAAACGATGAGGCGATACCTGATCTTTATAAAAGTAAACAATTAGCCGAAATCTTTCAAATCTCATTGGACCAATTATCAGGAGGTTTGAGTGAGGAAGAGGTTGAAAATTTAGCTCCAAAGGGGAAACAGTTTTTCGGAGTTGTAAAAGTTGGGGAGCGGGGACAGATTGTCATTCCAAAGCAAGCTCGGGACATGTATCACATCCAAGCAGGTGATAAGCTTGTTGTTTTAGGCGAAGATGTAACAAAAGGGATTGCCATTCTTAAAACAGATAGCTTTTTAGAGTTTGCCGATATGATTCGGAAAGCTGAACTAGCGGAAGAGGAAGCAGAATGAGGAAAATTGTTTTCTTTTCAATCCCAGCGCACGGACATACAAATCCGACTATACCAGTTGTTTCCGAATTAGTAATGCGAGGACATGAAGTGTGGTACTATTCGTTTGATGAATTTAAAGAAAAAATAGAGGCAGCAGGAGCAAAATTTATCTCCTGTGACAAGTACTTACCACCAATTTCTGAGGAGGAATTGGAACGCAAGGCTGGAAAGGATTTTGCCGCACTTATTGAAATGGTTGTTGATACGACAATTGCCTTAGATGATAAGGTTTGTTCAGAGTTAAGAGATTTTCAGCCAGATTGCATAGTTTCAGATTCAGTCTGCTTTTGGGGAAAGTTATTTGCTGAAAAGCTAGGAATAAACTATATTTGTTCAACAACGACGTTTGCGTTTAATCAGCATACCGCTAAGCTAATGAAACGAAGCTTTAAAGAACTGATAAAAATGATGACAGGGATGCCGCGAATTAACAAAAAAATTCAGGAGCTACGAGCACACGGCTATAAAGTAGATAATTTTATTTCAATTATACAAAACGATAACGAAACAGACACGATTGTCTATACATCAAAACGATTTCAACCGATGGCCGAAACGTTTTCTGACAAATATGCCTTTGTAGGACCATCGATTCGTAAGCCAAGTGAAAAAGTCAATAAAGAAAAAAATCAAAAGCTTATCTATATTTCATTAGGGACAGTCCTAAATCAAAATAAGGATTTTTACCAAAATTGTCTTAAAGCATTTACTGGCAGCCATTATAATATTGTAATGTCTGTTGGGGAAAAAACAGACATCACTTCTTTCGGCAACATACCTGATAACTTTACAATAAAACAATCAGTAGACCAGATTGCCATCCTGCAAATTGCTGATGCATTTATTACCCATTGCGGAATGAATAGTGTGAATGAAAGTTTGTATCACGGAGTGCCAATGGTTCTATATCCATTGCATAGCGAGCAAAGGGTAGTCGCAAACCGCGCTGCTGAACTAGGTGTGGGCGTTAAACTAAAAGGAAGCAAGCCGAAACAGCTAGTAAAGGCAGTGAATGAGCTGCTAGGTGAGAAGAAATACTATGAAAATGCGATAATGCTATCTGAAAGCCTCCGAAAAGCAGGGGGCGCAATTGAAGCTGCAAATTGTATATTGGCTAAAATTTCCGATAAGGAATCATAATTTACGTTATGCTTTATTTGAAAATGTAAATAATGATGTGGATTGAAAATGATAATAGGGTGATACGATGTGGCAAGAAAAGCTTACTGAAATAAAAGAGGAAGAAAAAATAGTTGGTGCAGAACTAAATGGAGCTGCAAGTGACGAAGAGATAGAAATATTTAAAAAGGCAGTGAAAGAAAAATTAAACGTTGAATTACCTCTGGAATATATTCGTTTTTTGCAAGTGATAAATGGTCTAGAATTTAATGGCTCCATCATATATGGAATTGATCAGGAAATAGTAGAAAAAAAGCCGAAAAATAAAATAGACGGTTTCATTGATTCAAATCAGGTGTGGCATGAAGTTGAACACCAAAGAAAATATTTGTTCTTTGGTGATGACAGTATAAGCTGGTACGTCTTTGATAAAGAAAAGAAACAATATAAATTATTAGATAAACCCTCTGGAGATGAATTAGAGGATTTTAACGGCTTTGATGAAATGATTGAACGAATAATGTCAGACGCATTACGATAGTGAAGATGCTTTAATATTATAGAATAGTAGTAATAATAGTGGAGAATGCATTCTTAATTTTGTTTTAGCGAAAAGCTGTTTATTAAAGATCCTAATATAGGTAAGAAATCATTTCCTATATTAGGATCTTTGCTTTTAGTTTTCGCCAGCTACCAATTATGAAAAAATTGCTTACTTATTCATTAATGTCATAGACTAATAGATCAAATAGTTTATTATCAACATAAAGTAGGATTGCCCATTCGCCTGGCTTTGGTATTTTAACAGAAGTAGGAATGTGTGCATCAGCTCCATTCTGTTTTGCCCCGAGACTAGTGGTCCAACCATCTGTCAGAATTTGATGTACAGTTTCTGTTTCTTTATGGTATCCGACTACGGTCATTGTGGACTTACTAGGGTCATCTACTCCCCAAAGATGCCACATCCATTTCTGGTCATCTAAGCTCGGCGTATCTGCACCAATTACACCCGATTTTCCTTCATTTCCAATTATTCCATTTACAAGCATAGTAGCTTTTTTATCCCAATCAATTTTCTTGAAATCACTTTCTTGAACATATTCAGGTACATCATCGGGAATAGTGACTTTCTTAAACTTGGTTTCATTTGCTTCATTTGACTGACAAGCTGCTAATAAAAGCAATAGACTGCAAATAATAAATAGACATTTTGTTTTCATATTAGACATCTCCTAAATCATTTGATATGTACTGCTTTTTTCATAATCTAAATAAAATACGTAGAACTTTTACCAGAAAAAGAGGACGAACATCAGCATTAGAATACATACAAATAAACTTCGAATCTTGCTTATCCTCCATATAACGACCATTGTTACTAGACCTCCGATAAGCAAAAAAACATTGCCAAGTATTCTAATGAAATCATTCAATCCTATAACGGAAAGATGTGTGAAAAATACCCCTAAAAGAGTAAAACCAACTGTAAAAATTAGTTGTGGATGTTTAAATTCGTTGATGACAGACCTTTTTTCCTCCGCACTTAACTTTAAATAGTATCTAATAACTAGTAACCCAGGTATCCCCCACATAATGAGAATGGGCACAAGATAATCGTAAATAATGATACCAACCTCCTTGTATCCATTATATGGTATTTCTCTTTGTAAAAATAGTAACTTTTAACAGATTTATAGGAATGTAAAAGTAAAAACTGATTGTAATAGATTTGCAGTTTTGTCATAATTTACTTTATAAAGAGAAAATAGAGGTGAACTCATGCGAAACAAACCGCAAATCTTTTTACCAAAGCAACTAATCAAATACAACGACATTATCCAAAAATCAGTCGTTCCTTATATCCGGATAAATGGAGAAATGAGAAAAACAGGAGTCTATGAGAGCAAATTTGGAGGCACACCATATTTTCCAAAGGATATGGAATACCCAATAGACTATAACAACAAGCCAATGAAACTAATGGCTCAACTCAATTTTGCGGAAATTCCTCATTTGGATCCTTATCCAGAAAAGGGCATTTTGCAGTTTTTTGTCACTGCATATGATGATTTAATGGGGCTTGATTTTGATCGTAAGGTTGATGGGGATACATATAAAGTAATTTACCACGAGGAAATTTTACCGGAAGAAATGCTAGTAAATGAGTTTCCAGAAGTGGATGAACAACATGAGGATTTCTGCTTTCCGTTTGAGTCAGAGGTTGGTCTCACTTTTGAAATAGGCTATGAAGCACTAGGTATCGCTGATTTTCGTGCAAATGAACAGCTTAAAGATGTCTATCTCGATGAAATCGTAGATGAAGATGGAACAGAAATGTGGGATATTTTTGCTGAGGAAATTTCAAATGAAGGGCATAAGATTGGCGGATATGCCTTTTTTACACAAACAGATCCACGAGAGTATAGTAGTAATGGAGTAAAAGACTATAGCATTCTCCTCTTGCAAATTGATACAGATGACGAAAATGACATTATGTGGGGAGATTCAGGTGTCGGCAATTTCTTTATTTGTGAAGAGGACTTAAAGAATTTAGACTTTACAAAGGTATTGTATAATTGGGATTGTCATTAAACGAAATGTTTGGGATTTGAATGAAAGATTTAATATTAGACGTGCTAGGAAATGTCTAAAAAACATAACCTAGCACTTTTTTATTTACCCTGCATACTTTATGGCTATTAAGAAGCCCTAATTTCTAACAGTAATTTACTAGGTTTGTCCAAGTTTTTGTCAACTTTTTAGGAAAAGTAGTTCTTTTTAATGAGGAATGGGAATAATCATGTTTAACAAATTGGTTCCTTGCAGACACTTAGTTTATCAGTTAACCAAAGTGTAAAACGGAAAATGTAAGCGCTTCATATTTTGTGTTGATTCACAGTATTGTCCTTTTAAAAGGGGGGATGCTCTCATTTAGCCTTCGTTCTTAAATAACGAATCTTTAATAGGGGTGGTGCAAACGTGAAGAAAAGGCTCTTTTCTCTCTCGATGATTGTCGGTTTAGCTTTAACATTCCTTCTTACAGGTTGTTCGCAAGCTTCAAATGAAAATAAGAAAGAGCTGACTATTTGGACGTTTACTGATGAAGCAAAATATGCGGTTGAGAAATTCAAGGAAAAGCATCCTGATGTTGATGTTAATTTGCTGTTTATTACGAATGATAATTATGTTCAAAAGCTTATTTCTGTATTGCAGGTTGAGAAAAATGTCCCTGATGTGTTTTTCGTTGAGAATGCTTACTGGCCACAAATTAAACAAATTCCTCGTTTAGAGAATTTATCAAAGGAACCGTATAATGCAGAGGAAATACTAGCTAAGCAATTCCCTTATATTCAGAATATTGAAAAGGATGAGGAAGGAATTGTTCGAGGGTTAGGGTATCAAGGAACACCTGGTGCTTTTTATTATCGACGAGATTTAACGAAGAAATATTTAGGAACAGATGATCCGAAGGAAGTTAGTGAATTGATATCAAGCTGGGATAAAGTGATGGAAATTGGTAAACGAGTTTATGAGGAGAGCGATGGTCAGGTTCATGCATTATCGAGCTGGTCAGATATCGATATCGTCGAAAGCTCAAATATTAAAGAACCATGGGTAGTTGATGGAAAGCTAGTAATTGATGATGTCCGAGTTAAAGAACTGGATTTAGTGAAAGAAGCTCGAGATACGAATGTTGAAGCAAAATATGAGGTATGGGGGCCAGCATGGACGGCATCGATGCAAAAGGGAAGTGTGATGTTTTATGCCGAACCTACGTGGGGCTTACCATATATTTTCGAAAAAAACGCGCCGGAAACAGCAGGGAAGTGGGGTTTGGCACATGGTCCAAAATCATTCAGCAGCGGTGGTACGTATTTGGCGATGTACAACAAGAGTCAAAATAAAGACCTTGCATGGGAATTTATGAAGTTTTATACAACGGATGAGGAATTTTTAAAGGAATTAGCGGAAAGTCAGCAATATTTCTTAAGTAATAAAGAAATTGATGAAGAGCTAGCACCTGAGTTGACGTCTGATTTTCTCGATGGTCAGAAATATTTTGAATTTTTCGTTGAAGCTGGTGAACAGGTTCCATCTGCACCACAATCCAAATATGATAATGATATTAATAAGCTTTGGACAGAAAAGGTCAATGACTTTTTAAATGGACGGTTAAAAACGAAGGAAGACATGCTTGAATCATTTAAAACAGAGGTTGGCCACAATTTTCCTGAAATTGAAGTCAATTAAACCATCGAGGCAGGTTTATGAATGAAACTGCTCGAAAGGGGAGATGGATATGTTTTCACGGTCATTACGAAAAGATCATTACGGTTATTTGTTTATTGCACCGTTTTTTATCATTTTCTTGATTTTCGGATTATATCCGATTTTGTATTCGTTGTATTTAAGCTTTACAAATTGGGATGGCTTTGGCAATCCGACGCTGATTGGGCTTGAGAATTATCAAAGGCTTTTTGGTGATTTTTTCTTCTATAAATCACTTGGTAATACGTTGTTAATCTGGGGAGTTTCTGTTATCCCACAGCTAACGGTGAGCCTTGTTCTTGCAGTGATTTTACATGAGAAATTTGTTAAAGGGAAAAGCCTTTTCAGAGCTGTGTTTTTCTTTCCGAACATTGTAACAGCTGCTTCCTTAGGACTTTTAGTTGCGTTAATTTTTAGCTGGCAAACAGGTAGCTTTAATCAATTATTAATGAGCCTTGGGTTTATACAAGATCCAATCAATTGGGCAGATAAGCCGATGTTTATGAGGATTTTAGTATCATCGATTTTGTTTTGGCAATACTTTGGCTATTCAATGATTATTTATATTGCAGGGCTCCAGGGGATTTCGCGAGATTTATTAGAGGCTGCTGAAATTGATGGCGCTTCCAAAACGAAGGTGTTTTTTCACATAACCCTTCCATTATTAAAACCTATTATTCTTTTTCAAATCGTTACATCAATTATAGGTGGAATGCAAATATTTGATCAGCCTTATACGTTAACGAACGGAACCGGTAATCCTGATAATGCGACATTGACAAGTGTCATGTATTTGTATGAGACGGCGTTTACGCGGTATCAGTATGGATATGGTTCTGCGATTGCCTTCGGTTTATTCCTTGTAATTGTCATCTTCTCGATCCTGTCGTTTACACTTATGAACCGAAGAACAAAGGGTGAATCAAATTAAAGGAGGTATGAAACATGTCGCGAAATCTCACATTGGAATCATCAGTTAGTGAAAGTGCAATCATGAATAAACGAAAAATTAAGCTAAGCCATGTTTTGATACATGTATTTCTCATTTGCTTAGCGATAATTTGTATTATTCCATTCTATATTATGCTCATTTATGGAACACATACAAATGCCGATATTGCATCAAAATTTATCTTTTTACCTGGAAATGCGCTTATTGAAAACTATCATTCTATGAACGAAAACGTCAATATTTGGCGAGGGTTTTTAAATAGTTTAATCATTTCCTGCTGTTCAACAGCACTTACTCTTTATTTCGGTGCGCTTAATGCATATGGCTTTGCGAAATATAAATTTAAAGGGAAAAAATTTCTATTTATTTTCGTTTTGGCAACAATGATGGTGCCGCAGCAGCTCGGCTTAGTTGGGACGTTCCGAATTATGTACCTATTAAATTTAATTGACACATATGCTGCGCTTATATTGCCTGCCGCAGCAAATGCATTTGCGGTTTTCTTCGTTAAGCAATTTATTGATGGCACAATTCCTGATGAAGTCATCGAGTCGGCAAGGGTGGATGGAGCAGGAGAGTTCAAAACCTTTAATCGGATTATTCTCCCGATGCTAATGCCAGCACTTGCTGCACTAGGGATTTTCTCATTTATCGGTTCCTGGAATAACTTTATGGGTCCGCTAGTTTTACTGTTTACGAATGAAAAATATCCGCTCCCGTTATTAGTCCAATTACTCCAAGGTTATTATGGGACGAATTATGGTGTTCAGTATTTAGGTGTCGCCTTATCGGTATTGCCGATCATTATCGTATTTGCCATTTTTTCGAAACGAATTATTGGTAGTGTCGCAATTGGTGCGGTGAAGGGGTAATTTTAAGAAAAAAGAAAGGGTGAGAGAGCCATGCAATTAAATGGAGCAATGAAGGTAGTCTATCAAGCTGGAGAATGGATAATTCGATTAGTTTATGCCAATTTACTATGGATGCTTTTCACCCTTTTAGGTCTCGGAATCTTCGGTTTCATGCCTGCAACAGTTAGCTTATTTGCATTATTACGAAAGTGGATCATCGGGAATGAAGTCGAATCGGCCTTCACGATCTTTTGGACGAATTACCGTAAGGAATTTTTAAAGGCGAATCTGTTTGGTGTCATGTTCCTTGTGATCGGGTTAATCATTCGTTTAGACATTCTCTTTTTTCAAGATTCCTCTAATATAGTATTTCAGATTTTATTCGTTTTAATGATTTGTTTAAGCTTGCTATACTTCATTACAATAGTGAATTTCTTTCCAGTCTATGTTCATTTTGACCTTTCCATTTTAAATTATGTAAAATACGCCTTTCTTATTGGATTATCTCAGCTTTCATCGACACTTATGATGATTTTCGGCAGCATCATCATCTTTTGCCTATACTGGTACGTTTCCGGACTCATCCCACTGCTATGTGTTAGTTTATTTTGCTTGAATATTATGTGGTTTGGCTATCGAGCGTTTAAGAAGATTGAGCTCGAGCAGCAGAAGTAATTTTTGATATAGAAGTTAAAAGCAACACTGACATTTAAAAGTAGTGTTGTTTTTTATAATATGTATTTAGTAGGAGGCAACGTAAAACTAATAAATTTGATAATGGAGGAGCGCATAAAACTTGTTCATCCAATGATCAAAGAAATTATTAGAGCATTAAATGTCGAAGCAGTTTCAGAAATGGGTACAAGCACAGGGTTATCATGATTTTGATAAAGTACGTGTGGACGCTTTTCTAAAAAATCTCTAAAGATGTATGTGGAGTAAGGAATAATATGATCGAAGTAATATATTTAGCATTCGAAGTAATTCTAAACGAATGCTATTTTTGCGTGAACATGTAGATAAGTCTGTTTAAGTTCTATTATATTTCTGTTAAAGTATGTTATGCATCTACCAATTAATTCCAATGGGTGAGGTGGAAAAATGGCGCTTGAAACACTACCAAATTGGTTTTGGGCAATCTATTACTTCATTTTAATAACAACATTAGCAGCTGGAATCTATAGTATTTTTAGAAATAAAATAAGAGCTTTGTCTGTATTGACGATTATTTTTTCCCTAACTGTTCCTATCATTTCTTTTTTTAATAGTATTGGCAGAGGAGAGGGAATGAATGAATTTGAGCATTTCATTAGTCAATTGCAACAAGGGACTTTATGGTCTATTTACACGATAATCGGTTACATATTTATAGTCGTCTGGTGGGTTTTGTTTCTTGTTAAAGGGAGAGAAAAAGTCTACTAATCATTTCAAAATGACCAATAGACTTTGTTGAAAGTACTTCCGTTCGAGTAAACAGTTTTTAAAAGAAATTACGTTCATTAACGATATACCTATGAATCTTAGAGCAATATAGCACATTAAAAGCTTGGATATGAATTGAACCTCAATTGTTACCAAGGTGTAGTTCAGTCTATATCCACGCGTTATTATCATTTTTGTTTATTCATCCATAATTACCACATAGGTTCCTCTTTATTACTTAACCTATAGAAAAAAGGCATACTCATTAAAACAATAAAATAGGAGGCTATCTCAACAGCGAATATATATTGAATCGGTACATTAAATGATACTAATGGTACCCAAATCAAAAAGGGACACATGACAAATAGGCTTAACTGATTCCTTGATTTTTTTGACAGATACTGAAAGTGTTCACAGGAGGGGCATCTTAATTTATTTTTAAAAGTAAACATTTTTACAAAAGTATCCTTCCAAGTCCACTTAGATCCGCAATTTTGGCAATTTGGCAACAAAATCTACCACCTCATTGAAATTTTTAATATAAATCCCCATTGTTCTTTATGTATAAGTCAATAACTTTCCTTAATCATTAATCTTCTTGAATCGATCTCTTTTATTGGAGTACACCAACATAAAAATAATTAAAGTTAAAAATAGGATGAGACCAATAATAAATAAAACTTGATTTTCTAACATCTCGCTTACCGCGAATATGATGATGCTAAAGCTAAGCCCATACATAATTTTACCGATAAATTTGCACAAAGCGACTTCATCGTATTGAGCCTTTTCACTATCTGACTTTGTATTATAACCTGCAAGTATGGATGCTCCTTTTCCTTTCGAAAGTATAATAGCAAATATAATAAAAGGAACTGAAATAATAAGAATACCAATCTCCAAACGAGCAACCTCCTTTTCTATAAAATTCTTCGTTGGTCAAACACCCGTATTTAATCATTATACGTATTTAATGCATGCTATGTTTCGTTTATTTAGCGAACTATTTAATAAATGAATATAAAAAAAGGATAAGGTCGAAACTTGTTGAATTAGTTAATTGAGCGAACAAACTAAGTTGCGCTAATTAAAATTGCTCGTCATTAAAAGTTTCTAAAACGAAGCAAAAAGGGGTATATTTAATGAACAAAAAAATACTGTTTAACGACGGATGGGAATTCGCAAAAAGTAGTTTAGAGGTTACAGAGCATTCAAGCTTGGATTTTCAACAAGTCGACCTTCCACATGATTGGTTGATTTATAATACGTTAGATTTATATGAAAATAGCATCGGCTGGTACAGAAAGACGTTTACTAGGCCAAAAGCAGCCAGTCAAGTTCTTTTATCGTTTGATGGTGTCTATATGGATTCGTCTGTTTATGTTAACCAGCAATTTGTTGGAGAATGGAAATACGGTTATTCATCGTTTGAGCATGACATTACAGATGTGTTAAAAGAGGGAGATAATGAAATTCTCGTGAAGGTTGTATTTCAAAGTCCGAACAGCAGATGGTATTCAGGTGCGGGAATCTATCGAAATGTTTGGCTAAAGACACGAGAAGAAAGCCATATTGTTACAGATGGAATCTATGTTCATACAAAACAAGAAGATTCACGCTTTCAGGTTGAAATCGATACCGAATTGAATGTGACAGAGGAGCTTGTCCTTACACATACAATTGTCGCTGATGACAAAGTGATTGCGACTATTTCGGATACGCTTCCACCAAATCAATCTAAGAAACTAGTAAATCAACAAACATTAATCATAGAAAATCCTTTGCTATGGAGTCCTGAACAGCCAAATCTGTACAAGCTAATAACGAAGTTAGAAACTGAGGGCGGAAGAGTACTTGAATTAATCTCGCAAAATCTCGGATTCCGCAAAATCGTACTTGATCCGAATGAAGGCATGCTGTTAAATGGGCAAAAAATGAAATTAAATGGTGTTTGTGAGCATCACGATTTAGGGGCATTAGGTGCTGCGTTTAATGAAGCTGCTTTAAAAAGAAGATTTAAGCTGCTAAAAGAAATGGGTGTAAATGCAATTAGAACCGCGCACAATATGCCTGCAGTTGAACTAATGGACTTAGCTGATGAAATGGGATTTTTTATCGTTTCAGAGGCATTTGATATGTGGGAAAGGCCAAAGACGAAGTATGATTATGCACGATTTTTTAAAGAATGGGCTGAATCCGATGTGAAAAGCTGGGTTCTGCGTGACCGGAATCATCCGAGCTTGCTTATGTGGAGCATTGGCAATGAGATTTATGATACACATGCCGATGAGCGTGGTCAGGAAATAACAAAGCTACTGAAGGAGTATGTAGAGAAATATGATCCAAAGGGCAATGCGAGCGTAACGATTGGTTCAAATTATATGCCATGGGAAAATGCACAAAAATGTGCCGACATTGTGAAGCTTGCCGGCTATAATTATGCAGAAAAATATTATCAAAAGCATCATGACGAGCATCCGGATTGGATTATTTATGGGAGTGAGACGGCGTCAGTAGTTCAAAGCAGAGGGATCTATCATTTTCCATTTGAAAAAGCGATTCTTACAGATGATGATGAACAATGCTCAGCTCTTGGAAATAGTACGACAAGCTGGGGAGCAAAATCAGCAGAGGCATGCATACTCGCTGAAAGAGATACACCGTTTTCCCTCGGTCAATTTATTTGGACTGGCTTTGATTACATTGGGGAGCCAACACCTTATCATACGAAAAACTCATATTTTGGGCAGCTTGATACAGCAACCTTTAAAAAGGATTCGTTTTATCTTTATCAGGCAGCATGGACGAATTATAAAGAAAACCCAATGATTCATATCTTTCCGTACTGGGATTTTAACGATGGTCAGCTAATCGATGTAAGAGTTTGTTCAAATGCACCACGAATTGAGCTCCAGCTTAATGGGGAAACAATTGGTGCTTATGATATCGACCATTCTCGGGGGAAAGAGCTAGTAGGGTGGTGGAAAGTTCCATATCAAGCAGGGGAACTACAGGCAATTGCCTACGATGAAGCAGGAAATGTGATTGCAAAAGATATGAAAAAATCATTCGGTAATGCCAAGAGGCTTAAAGTGCAGGCTGATAAAGAGCAGTTAATTGCAAATGGGACAGATCTGATTTTCGTCGAAATTTCGATGGAGGATATGAACGGACACCTCGTTGAAAATGCTACTAACCGCGTCTTTGTTAACGTAACAGGAGCAGGTCGTTTAGTCGGCCTCGATAATGGCGATAGTACGGATTATGATCAGTATAAAGGGCAAAGCCGACGCTTGTTTAGTGGAAAGCTTATGGCAATTATTGCCGCAACAGTAGAACCGGGCTTCATCCAAATTGAGGTAAGTTCACAAGGGATCGAATCATGTAAAGCTGAATATAAAGCGCTTCCTTCAGGTGAGAGCATAGAAGGGATTTCAGCAATGATGAGCAATCAACCTTTACCAATTGTTTTAGGAACCGAAGAGGAAATCCCGTTACGAAAAATTGAACTTATTAGTGAGCATGGGCAATTAATCGATGAAACGAGGAAAGAAATCAATGTTAGGGCACATTTATATCCGGAAAATACTTCATATAAAGAAGTTGAATGGAGTGTTGTCAATGATTCTGGAATCGTCTCAAACATTGCTAAGGTTGAAGCGAATGGTTTTAAAGCGAAAGTGAGTGCATTTGGTGATGGCGAGTTCCGACTTCGTTGTACAAGTAAAAATGGCGGAGATAAAACAAGATTGATTTCACAGCTTGAATTTAAAGCAACAGGGCTTGGCACTGCCTATAAAAATCCGTATGAATTTATCTCTGCTGGACTGTATGACTATAGTAAAGGTGAGATAGGGAGTGGAAACGAGCGTGGTGTAGCAACAAGTCGTGATGGTGAAACACAAGTCGGCTTTAAAAATATTGACTTTGGTCTATACGGGTCTGATACAATAACGATTCCAATCTTTGCATTAACAGATGAGGAGTACTCTTTGCAGATTTGGCAAGGGATGCCTGGTGAAAATGGCAGTGAGCTCCTTGCAGATGTTATCTATCAGAAGGAATCAAAATGGAATGTGTATCAGGAGGAAACCTACCGCTTGAAGAAGCGACTAACAGGGATTAGCTCCATCTGCTTTGTCCTCCGCAGTAAGGTTCACATTAAAGGCTTTTCTTTCAAGAAATACAATAGAGCCTTTGAACAAAATCGCGCAATCGACTGTGACCATATTTATGGAGATACGTTTACGAAAACAGAAAACAATGTTGAAGGGATCGGCAATAATGTTTCCTTAGAATATGAACAGATGGATTTTACCATTGAAGGAGCAACAAAGCTTGTTGTTTCAGGGCGTTCACCGATTGATAAAAATACCATTCATATTCGATTTGCAAACGAAAATGGAGAAAGCAACCAGCTTGTTGAATTTACACAATCAGATGGATATGTAGAGCGGGTATATGACTTGGAAAAAATCACAGGTGAACAAAAGGTCACATTTATCTTTCTTCCAGGAAGTCAATTTGATTTTGCCTGGTTCCGTTTTGAAAGGTAGGAACAATTGAATGAAAAAAAGAAAAAGAGAGTGGGACATAACGAAAATATTTCTAGCGAAAACCGAACATTGCTTGTTGGAAAAACTATAAAGAAAAGAGGTCGGTTTTTTGTGCAAACTTCATTAATGTTGATTGGAGCGTAAGTGCGAGACTCCTGCGGGATGCGTGGGAGAGGTGAGACCCCGCAGGTTTACACCGAGGAGGCTCACCACCCACCCCGCGGAAAGCGAGTACTGTAGCGGAAATCAACCAGAACGACTACT
>NZ_CADEPK010000099.1 GCF_902829255.1 Metabacillus niabensis
GAACTTAATCTCCTTTCTAAAGGATGTGTTTAAATGAGATTTCAGCAGCAAGTTGAAAAACCACCTGAGGTAAGCTTAAAAGTTTGGTCTTGTGGTTCAGAAGAATGTAATGGCTGGATGAGGGATAATTTTAAATCAAATGATAATCCTGATTGTCCTCTTTGTGGACACGCCATGGTTGAAGATGAACGTACTTTACCTGTCTTAGAAAATTTTTCAGCAATCCATATGAAAAAAGAATCATAAGAAACACATTGTTTAGAAAATGAAAAAGGCTGTTTTTTGGCCTTTTTTATTTGTCTTTTAAAATTCAAATAGACTACTCTTCCTAAAAACTACATAAATAATGAATCCATTTAGCTTTTTTCTTCTAAATTATCGTTTTACATATATAAAATAGGCAATCAACAATTAAGCAAGACATTTTACATAAGATCGCCTACTTAGAGGTGTTGAAATGTCTTCAATAAAACAAGATTTAGTTGATATTGTTAAAATATATAGTAAGGATCCATTTGACCCTGTTTATGTTAGCTCGATTCCACAAGGCTGGACATTACACGGGAAAGGAAATTTTGCCGCAGTTTTTTCACACCCTTCCCTTAAAGGAAAGGTAGTAAAAATCTATGCAGAAAATCGAAATGGAATTGTTGATGAAATTACTGTATATAAAAAGCTTGGGGAACATAAAGCATACTCAGAACTTGAGGAATATGGAGAACGCTACCTCGTGCTAAAGAAATTAGATGGGATAACATTGTACCAAGCGTTTAAAAAAGGTGTGTTCATTCCTAATTCTGTTATAAGTGACGTTGATAAAGCAATCAATTACGCAATACAGAGGGGCCTTAATCCTACTGATATTCATGGTAAAAATGTCATAATGAATAATGGGCATGGTTATATTGTTGACGTATCCGATTTTTTAAAACCGTATTCCTGTCCTAAATGGAAGCATTTTAAATTTGCCTATTATACGTTTTATTTACCAGTTTTCAGAAGATTACATATCTCTCTCCCTAATTGGTTTTTAGAACGAATAAGAAAAGGCTATCAGCTATATTTACGAATAAGTGGTTTTAGAAAAAAACAAAAAAATCTTGACTAACTAATGTACCTTGAAAGAAGGAGGAACTTATTCGTTTTCTCCTTTAGCTTTCTTATTTGTTGCTAACACAGCTTTTTTTAATAATTCCTCAAATCCACCTTCTTTTAATACTTTTATCCCTTCAGCAGTTGCACCTCCAGGAGTAGTAACTTGACTTCTTAGTTCTTGAGGCTCTTGACCTGTTTTTAACATTTCGATTGAACCGTAGACCATTTCACTTACTAATTCAGACGCTACCTTTCTTGACACTCCTAATTGCTCGGTAGTGTCAATTATCGCTTCTACAAAAAGGTATAAAAAAGCTGGTGCACTACCAGTTATTGCTGTTAAGAGGTGAATATCATTTTCACTACAATAGTGTGAATGACCGATGGCATTAAGTAGAAATTCCATTGTTTGTTCATGTTGCACTTTTACATGATTTCCATATGTAAATAATGTCATTGAATGCCCTACTTCTGCAGCAGTATTTGGCATCATCCAGGCTACAGGGGTCTTTTCTGGGAGGTATGTTTCAAGAAAAGTTGGACCAATCCCAGCAGCAATTGTAACGATAAATTGATTTGTTATCAATAAATTCATCTGCTCAAGAATGATTGGATGTTGGTCAGGTGGAATAGCAAGAACAATTACTTCCACTTCATTTATTATCTCCTTCCAATCTGCTACCATCTTTACCTCGTATTTTTCAACTAAAAATTCTAATCGATTCGAATCGTTTCGATTTGAGATAAACACATTTTCTAAATTCCCACCATTTTTACGATATAAACCTGCTATAATAGATTCTGCCATCCGACCTGCGCCAATAAATAAAATCGATTGCATCATGATGATTCGCCTCTCTTATTTCAATAATGTCTTGATAATTCCTTATATTCCCTTATCTACGTCAGTGCTCATTATAATTTTTTCACTTCAACAACTCCACAAACTTAGAGAAGATCGTTATTTTCAGATTTTTGTATTGAAATGTTCAAAAAATATCATAAAAAAAGACGTCTATTAGACGTCTTTTTTAAACGAATTGAGGCGAAGACTACACGCCACATCGTGTATTACCTATTAAAAGGCTTGTCTTTCGACTTACTCAATTTAGCTCATCGCTATTTCACTATAACACAAAAAAATATAATTGGGAAGACTATATTCTCTTTCAATAGTTTTTATTCTTTTTAACTTTTTAGACAAGTTCACCTCTATTTGTTCATATAGTTGTTGTAGACATGCATTGGGGGGAATAATATGAAATTTATTGTTATTAAACGAAAATGGCTTTTCCTTGTTACTGCAGTAATACTTGCCTGCTGTGCCTATTATTATTCAAAAGGGGCAATTCCTACTTTTCAAAACACTCAAGAAAAGGCAAATTCACTAGAATACCACATGGTTACCGGAGAATTTTCAACAACAACTAAAGATGGCAAAAAAATCGAGGCTTATCGATTTGATCCAGGGACAATCGTCGTTCCAAAAAATGAAGAGGTTTCATTGAGAATTTTTGGTGTCAATGGGGAAGAGCATCCGTTTTATATAGAAGGAACGGATATTAAAGGAACTGTAAAAAAAGGTGAAGAAACTTTAGTTTCATTAAATTTTAAAGAAGCTGGCACTTATAAATTAATTTGTGATACGCATTCCCATGAAGGACATGGATTGCCGATGATAGCTTACATTGTTGTTCAATAGTATTTTTAAGGTCCTAATACGAAAGAAGCTATCTTTCGTATTAGGACTCTTCCTTAACTTTACATAGGTATTTAACCTTGTTTAGCGTCCTTTAATAAATAGTCAATTAGTTTATCATCTTTCGCAAGCCCAACCTGGTAAGTTCTTTTCAAATGACGTTCAGCTGCTTCAAATGATGGTGAGGTATGAGATACCATTTTGTGATTTTTTTCAATTACCCACAAGCCATTTTCTTTTTTATATAATAAGAATAAGTCATCATCCCGATTTTCATAAAGAGCACAACGTTCTTTTACATTGAGTTGATTGTGACGCGCATCCTCTTTTAATGGCTTGAGCTGGAATGGCTTTTCTACAAAAAGTTTAAATGCTTCAGTTGTTAAAGTGCAGCCTGCGGCCTTAGCATGTCCCCCACCGCCAAATTTTCCTGCAAATTCAGAAACATCTATATGATCATGAATCGTTCTAAAACCAACCTTCTTACTACCCATATTCAAAATCACAATACAATCTAAATGTGGGTATTCCTTTCCCAGCGTATTTCCCAATTCTGAGTGATAGGATTCAGCATGAACAATACCTACGCATAGATTTTCTATGAATGTTTGAATTAGCTCCTTCCGCTTCCTGCGGATGTATCTTTCGGTTTTCTTTTCTTCTAAATCTAAAAGCTTTACTTCAAAATCATCAAAACTGAATTGTTCATACTGCTTTATTCTCTCAAGCATACTTTCTTCAAATTCATCAATTGACTGCATATATAATAGATCATTTAATCTTTTAGCGGAAAAATTCGCATTTTTATCCCAATCCCATGTATCATACTGTCTAACAAGTTCGACATAATCCTCGAGCACTTTTGCTGGCTTAATGATCTCTTTTTCGATTAAATATTTATAAAATAACGAAGTAGCTGATGCCTTTTTCCCTTCCGCTTCTTCAACTTTAACATGTCCCCAATTATATTGATTTAAATGTAAAGCTGTTTTATGGTGATCGATTAACTGAACAGAACCACCTTTATTAACGAATTCTTCTAGCCTTTTTTCATTCTCCTGATTTACTGATATATCAGTTATGTACAAAATGTGTTCTTTTTGTTCATTGCTTGTCCTTTTTAGAAACTCCTCTACATGGTAATCTATTCGATTAACAGAAAGATAATGGACGTTTATTTTATCTCCAAAAGCAAGCTTAGCAAGAATGCCACAGCTTACCCCATCTAAATCATTATGAGAAAATAAATGATATTGCATTTACTTCACCGTCTCATTCACTTAAATTTTCGTCTTACTTCAGTATGTGTTTTATTTTAAGTTTCCTATGCATTTTTTAGGATATATTATCGACTCTTTTTCCTAAAATGACTAAGTCCCTTTCTGTTCCTTCCATATCAGCGATTTTAGGAAGGTGAGCCCATTTTTCAAAACTGAATGTTTCAAATAATCGAATGCTTGGTTCATTATGTCCAAACACAAAAGCAAGAATCGTTTTAATTTTTAACTTTGGACAATTAGCAATAGCTTCTTTTATTAGTAACTTACCAAAACCTTTTCCTTGAACACTTGGATCAAGATAAATACTTATTTCAGCTGTTCCGTTATAAGCTGGTCTACCATAAAATGATTGAAAGCTAAGCCAACCTACAATGTTATTATTTTCTTCTAAAACCCATAATGGTCTACGCTCTGCATTATGTTCATGAAACCAGGCTATCCGACTTTCAACCGTTATTTCCTCCAAATCAGCTGTTGCTAGTCTACCTGGAATTGAAGTATTATAAATTTCAACGATTCTCGTTAAATCATCAATATTAGCATCTCTAATGTTTACCTTTTCACTCATAGTCTCTTTCCTTTCACAAATCAATAGATAAAATTTTTTTAATGTTTCGCTTCAGGTATAACAATTGTTGCGATATGTCGTTCACTACGATCTTTAGACGGTTCATTTCCCATTATACTTTTCATTAATTTCGTTAGACCGGTAAGAAATTCATTATATTCTTCATCTGACAAATAAACGATCGCTTCACGAAATAATACTCCATCCCGATACAAATCAAACTCATCCTGATTAAGATATTGTTCGTATTGTCCAAGTAAATAGGTCATAAATGTTAAAAATAAATGAAGCTGTTCATCCTTCGATAAATTTTCCATTTCTTCCTTAGATGCAACTTGGTGATCAGCCAATGCATAAATTTTTTCTACCGTCCCTCGTATTTGATTTTCTTTGATAACTTTAATGATTCCTGCATCTAATAACTTATTTAAATGCCGATATAGCGTTGCTTGAGGTACATTTGTTAATCTCTCCGCCATTTGTCCGACATTTAATTCTTTTCCACCAATCAAAGTTTGAACAATTTTCATCCTAACAGGGTGTAAGATTAATTTAGCCTTTGAGTCCAATTTAATCTCCTCCTTAGGTAAATGATAAAAACAGGTAAACAGGTTATTATTTTCATATTTGAGAATAAAAGGGTATTATGCTACGTTTATTTGAAATAGTAGGCAAAACCATCACTTCAAACATCCATATGTAAAAAGAATGACACTTTGGTCATTCTTCATAAACTAAGATTATGCTTGTTCTTCAAAATACTCCTTATAAAAGCCGCCAACTTTACCAGTGTTATCTATGACAAAATAAAATTCTTCTGTTTCATTTTGAACATCATATTGATTTCCAACTGTTAATACATTTTTCACAACATATTTTTTTGCATTAGTATGTATACATGTCACTTTTTTCACTGGTTGTTTCGTTTGCCAAGTTTTATGGATCATATTATTCAGTCCTTTCTATCCTCTAGTTTAACCTGAATGAAAGGAAAATGACAAATAGTATATGACAATTTTTTTAAAAATTCGCAAGTAAAAATGCTATGACAATTTCTCACTTTATTAAAGTGTTGCATAAACAGTTAGATTGCTTTCTAATGATGCAACAAAAAGAGAGGCACATGGTGGAAAAGATATCACTCGAAATCAAAAATTTCCAGTCAAACTTAAATCCACTCATAACAAACTAGTTTTTGCATATCCATATGCTGAGGTGAACAGTAAATGGTGAATTTCAAGGAAAACATAAAGAAGAAAGTTTCAGTAAGAATAAAGGAATTAGAAATGCTTCAAAATGAGGATGGTACGTGGAATTTTTGCTTTGAAGGTGGGTTGATGACAGATGCATTTTTAATCATTTTATTACGCTCATTACAAATCAATGATGAAGAAAGCTTAATCCTCCGATTAGCAAATCGGATTATCCACTTACAAAATAGTAGTGGTGTATGGGCATCACATCCAGATGAAAAAACTGGTCATCTCTCAACAACAATACAAGCATATACAGCATTACTTTGCTCAAATTATTATACGCGTGAACATCCAAAGCTAAAACAAGCTGAACTTTTCATCCGCCAAAACGGTGGACTATCCAAAGCACATTTTATGACAAAATGGATGCTTGCTGTTAATGGCTTATATCATTGGCCACCACTTTTTTATATACCTATGTCTTTCCTGCTTATACCTTCTACCTGGCCTATCAATATTTATCAATTTAGCGGATACGCGAGAATTCATTTAATCCCAATGATCGTTGCAGCAAATAAAAAATTTTCAATACAAAACCCAAGTCTACCTGATTTAAGTCATCTTATCTCAAATCGTTCTCATAATAATTGGAATTTAGATTGTACTACGAGATCAAATCATTTATTTATTGAAGAAATGAAAAGACTCACTAATTTGCCTCATTATTTTCATCGAAAGGGATATGAGCAAGCAGAGCAGTATATGTTAAAACGGATTGAAGATGATGGAACTCTTTATAGCTATGCAAGTGCTACTTTTTTTATGATTTATGCATTAATAGCTCTAGGATATAATAAGAAATCACCGATCATTCAAAAAGCGATAAATGGATTAAAACAGCTTATTAGTACAAATTGTAATGGAATACACTTAGAAAACTCTACCTCTACCATATGGGATACAGCGCTAATAAGCTATGCATTACAAGAAGCAGGCGTCCCTACTCACCATAAAATGATTAAGAAATCAACCTCATATTTACTATTAAAACAACATAGAAAACTTGGAGACTGGAAGGTTCACAATCCAATCATAGCCCCTGGAGGCTGGGGGTTTTCTCATAATAATACAATAAATCCTGATAATGATGATACTTCAGCCGCTTTAAGAGCAATTACTAGAAGGGCACTGATCGAAAATAAAGCTAGCATCAGTTGGTTTAAGGGAGCAACTTATCTATTATCTATGCAAAATAGAGATGGTGGGTTTGGGGCATTTGAGAAGAATGCAAATTCACTGCTTTTATCATATATTCCACTAGAAAATGCACCAGACGCCGCTATAGATCCTTCAACTCCTGATTTAACCGGGAGAGTATTAGAATTTTTCGGGAATTTCGCAAATTTAACAACACAGCACCCGAGTGTGAAAGCTGCCGTTGATTGGCTTATTTCAAACCAACAGGCAAATGGCTCCTGGTACGGACGATGGGGTGTCTGTTATATATACGGCACTTGGGCTGCAATTACTGGTCTAATTGCAGTTGGATATCCCTCAACTTCTCCGCAAATTGTAAAAGCGATAAAATGGTTAGAATCGATTCAGCACGGTGATGGGGGCTGGGGAGAATCTTGTAAAAGTAGTGAAAAGAAAACATTTATTCCCCTTCCATACAGTACACCTTCACAAACTGCATGGGCTTTAGATGCAATAATCCAAGCTGGTGGCCAAAAAAGGAAATCTGTTGAAAGAGGTATTTCCTATTTATTAAGCAATGAAAAGACGAAAGAAGAAATGTCCTATCCGACAGGTATTGGATTACCTGGCCAGTTTTATATTCATTATCATAGCTACAATAAGATTTTCCCTTTATTAGCATTAGCTCATTATCTACAAAAACAATGATTTTTTTATATATTTAACTCGTTCCAAGCCATTTTCTACTATTACACTGATTTCTTATTTTACTAGATAGTAGATAAATAACTTCAACCTTTTTTTAAAACTGCATATATTGGATACGACGGAAAATGAGGAGGGTTATTGATGTCTGAACAATATCAGATTGTAATGAAGCAATGGTGTGACGATATGCTCGAAGCATATCATCAATATGTTTTAACGCTAAGGGAGCAAATTGGTACAGATACGTTAGAAAAATGGAAGCAACAAATTATTGAATTTCAAGAAGAGCTTTCGAACGAAAAATACATGGATTCAATGGAAATTTATGAACGTGCAAATGAATTATACCTTCAATTTGATTCGTATTTTTCACCTTTTGATCTCCCGCTTGAGGAAAAGTTCATACGGATTCAGCCACAATCAGGAAGTGTTCCAATTGGGGAACATTCTCTCCCACCATTACCATATGAATATGATGCATTGGAGCCTTATATTAGTGAAGAAATCATGCGACTCCATCATGATAAACATCACAAAAGCTATGTCGATGGTTTAAATAAAGCTGAAAAGGAAATGCAAGCTGCCCGTAATTCTAATAATTTTTCCCTTATAAAGCATTGGGCACGCGAGGCTGCATTTCATGGTGCTGGCCATTATCTCCATACAATTTTTTGGAGTATTATGAGTCCAAACGGAGGTGGTGAGCCCTCAGGCTTACTAATGCGCGAATTAACAAATTCATTCGGTAGTTATCAAAAATTTAAAAGACATTTTTCAGAAGCAGCTGCAAATGTAGAAGGTGTCGGTTGGGCAATATTAGTCTGGTCACCTCGCTCAAGACGATTAGAAATTCTCCAATCAGAAAAGCACCAAAATTTAAGCCAATGGGATATTGTCCCTCTTTTAGTTCTTGATGTTTGGGAACACGCTTATTATTTACAGTATAAAACTGACCGAAAAGCGTATATTGAAAACTGGTGGAAAATTGTCAATTGGCGCGAGGTAGAACGAAGATTCCATGAAGCACAACAATTAAAGTGGCAGCCATTTTAATAAAAAGATAAATGAATGAGACTGTTTAAACCGTCCAAATAGCATGATAAACTTCTAAAACAACGTATTGATAAATAAAAAACCAAAAAGGAACGTGTGCCCACGTTCCTTTTTGGATCATGCTTTTATTACTATTTTAAAAAAATTAGAAAATAACTGCTAGTATAAACCAAACAATCATTAGTAATTGAATTAATAATTTAGCAATGCTTCCACCTAAAAACCCTATTATTGTAGCAAAACCAATTTTTGCTGCTTTTTTCGTATCCTTATGAATGATTACCTCAGTAATAAGTACAGCAAGGAAAGGAATGATGATAATACCAAAAGGAGGTAAAATAAACGAACCAATAATCGTAGCAACTACAGCTATTCGTTCAGAGGTTTTTGAACCACCATATTTCTTGACAAAATAACTATTGGCAATAATATCTGCTGCAATCAAGACGATACTTAAGATAATCATACTTATCCAAAACCAAATCGATAAACCATCTGGGTTAATTAGAAACTGGTAAACAGCAAATCCACCCCAGATCATCACAATTGAAGGAATCAATGGGTATACAATTCCAACAAAACTCAAGATAAACAAAATGACAGTGATTCCCCACCATACATATTCCATTTAACTACCTACTCTCTAATATTAAAAATTTAATCCTTTTTGGTACATATCAATTACGTTTGAAATAATCAAAGGTTTCTAAAAATTAAATAAAGGCACAAGCAAATCATTGCTTTGTGCCTCTCTTTATATTTCACTTTCTATTTTATAAAATACCAAGTACATCTAAAAATACAACAATAATCACAATCGGTGCTATATATTTCAAAAGAAAATACCAACATGCAAACACCTTTTTACTTAACTTAGAACCTTGTGTAACCTCATGAAAAAGCATTTCCTTTGAAATCTTAGCTGGCACAAACAATGCAATAAATAACGCACCTAAAGGCATCAAAATATTACTGACAAGAAAATCTGCTGCATCGAAAATTGATTTATCGAATATCAAAACATCGCTTAGAACCCCATATGACAATGTTGAAGGGATGCCGAATATAAAGATACATAAACCAATAATCCATGAGAATTTTTTTCGTTTTGCTTCATTTCCTTTAGCAAGTGGAGCGACAATGATTTCAAGCATAGAGAATGCAGATGTTAATGTCGCAAATAAAAATAGCAATAAAAAAGCGATTAAGAAAAACATTCCAAAAGGCATTTGATTAAAAACTGTCGGGAGCACATTAAATAATAACACTGGTCCTGCATCTGGGGCTAAATCAAATGAAAAAACTGCTGGAAAAATCGCCAAGCCTGCTAATAAAGCAACTAATAAATTTAGAACAACAATGGAAATCGCTGACTGTGGTAAATTTTCCTTTTTCGATAAATAGGAACTATACGTAACCATAACCGAAACACCTACACTAAGGGCAAAAAAGGATTGACCCATTGCATATAAAATCGTCTCAGACGTAATATTTGAAAAATCAGGCTTTAAAAAGAAGATGATTCCTTCCATTGCACCGTCTAATGTAACAGAACGAATAATAAGAACAATAAATAAGATAAAAAGAGCTGGCATCATAAATTGGCTAGCTTTTTCAATCCCATTAGAGACTCCTTTTGAAACAACAAATATCGTAATTGCCATAAACAGTAATTGTGCGAAAATTGTCATACTTGGGTTCGAAATACTTTGATTAAATAGCTCACTATATTGTTGTTCTGTTAGTCCAGATAGTTCCCCTGTTATACCTTTAAAAATATAAATTAATATCCAACCACCAACAACACTATAAAAAGAAAGTAAAATAAAACATGTAATAATTCCTAATCGTCCGATATTGTGCCATAGTGAATTTGGTGCTATTTGTTTATATGATTGGATGGCATCCTTTTGCGTACTCCGTCCAATGATAAATTCCCCCAATAAAAGGGGCAGACCAACCAATACAGTAAATAAAATAAAAATAAGAAAAAATATTCCCCCGCCACTTGTACCAGCAACATATGGGAATTTCCATATTGCCCCAAGGCCAATAGCTGACCCAGCAGCAGCAAGAATAAATGCAAGTTTTGATGACCATTGTTCAACATTATTACTCACAAAATCACCTCTAAATTTTCTCGTGTTAGCTAGATTGATTAGAAATGATTTTATTCAACCAATTTGATAACCAATACTATTTTAACAACATATTGATAACCATTTTATCATTTTACTACAATAATTTAAATTGCAAATTTTAAAAAAATTCCTTTGTCTTGTAAAATTATTTAGTAAGCTTACAAAGCTACGATAACGAAACATTTTTATATTTACAACGATAACCAATTTGTCTATCTTTTGGTTATTCCTATTCGACAATTGCTTTTTTTGAATTAAAAAGGGAATGATGTTATTTTCATCATTCCCCTTCATATTATCCTTCTAATAATAAAGATTCTGGGTCCTCAAGTAGCTCTTTAACTGTTACTAAGAAGCTAACTGCTTCTTTACCATCAACAATCCGGTGATCATATGATAATGCAATATACATCATTGGACGATTTTCGATTTTTTCAGCATCAATTGCAACTGGGCGCAATTGAATTTTATGCATACCTAGAATTCCTACTTGTGGTCCATTTAAGATTGGCGTTGACATTAATGACCCAAAAACCCCACCATTTGTAATTGTAAATGTACCACCTTGTAAATCCGATAATCCTAATTTATTATCTCGTGCTTTATTAGCAAGATTTAAAATTTCACTTTCAATCCCCGCAAAGTTCAAGCGATCTGCATCACGAACGACTGGAACAACTAGACCTTCTGGTGCAGAAACTGCAATTCCAATATCATAGTATTTTTTCATGATAATCTCATTGCCTTGTATTTCAGCATTCAGCAATGGGAATTGTTTTAAAGCTGCGACAACTGCTTTTGTAAAGAACGACATAAAACCTAATCGGACTTCATGGGTTTCGAAAAATTTATCTTTGCGACGTTTACGTACTTCCATAACAGCCGTCATATCAACTTCGTTAAATGTTGTTAGCATCGCTGCTGTTTGTTGCACTTCAACTAATCTGTTTGCAATTGTCTGTCTCCGTCTCGACATTTTGATCCGTTCAACTGGTTTACTTGGATTGTCTTGCTGAACTGCAGGTTCTGATGCTTTTGCAACAGGCTTAGATTGTTCTACTCGTACAGGTGTTTCTGTATGTGCTTCAACATCTTGTTTTCGCACTCTGCCTAATGGATCAACTGTTTTTACTTGTTGTAAATCAATGCCACGTTCACGTGCAAGTCTTCTAGCAGCAGGTGAAGCAATTGGACGTTGTTTTATGTCTTCATCATTTTCTACTATTTCGGATGATGCAGTAGGTGCTTCATGGACTTTTACTTCCGCACCTTCATCTTTTCCCTTCTCTAGTGTAGCAGATACAGCTCCTCCATTTTCATCAATTACCCCAATTGTTTCACCAACTTGAACTGTATCACCGGAATCTTTATGTAATTCTTTAAGAACACCTGAATACTCAGCAGTTAACTCAACGTTTACCTTATCTGTTTCAACCTCTAAAAGATATTCACCTTTTTCAACTACATCACCAGGCTGCTTTAGCCATTGTGCGATCGTTCCTTCAGTAATAGATTCAGCAAGCTCAGGTACTTTAATTTCAGCCATGTTGTTTTCCCCCTTAAAGTACTTACTTTTAAACAAAACTAACATTACATATGATGTAAATGTTTGGTTTTAAACTTAGTAAGTCCCACTTTTTCCTTAATTTTGTTAGTGGGGAGATTATCCCCACATGTCTTTATACATGCCTTCAAAGATTAGCCTTGTTTTCGCTTTTTTTCAAGAAAAAGGAAAAAAATCCCTTATTTCTTTTCCCAAGTTAACGCTTCAGTAACGATACGATTTTGGTCTTTTCTATGAATATTTGGATCTCCCTCAGCTGGACTCTGTCTTCTTCTTCGACCTATATATTTAACAGGTACTCCTTGTGGTGCTATTTCTCTAAGTTTTGGATCGATAAATAACCAAGCACCCATATTTTGCGGTTCTTCCTGAACCCAGACAATTTCTTCTAATGAAGTTAATTTACTGATAATTGACGAAATAATCTTTTTAGGGAATGGATATAGCTCCTCGACCCGAAGGATATGAACCCAATCCTGATTGCCCTCAAGAGAATTTAATTTATCCGTTAAGTCAATTGCTATTTTTCCGCTACAAAGCACAAGTCTTTTTATCTTCTCAGGAGATTGTCCTAGTCCTGGTTGCTCAATGACAGGCTTAAACTCTCCTTCACTTAAATCAGATAAAGGTGAAACAGTCTGTGGATTTCGCAATAGACTCTTTGGCGTCATTATCACCAATGGTCTTACTTCTTCTCGTTTTAACAAATCAGCTTGTCGTCGTAAAATATGAAAATATTGCGCTGCATTTGTTAAATTTGCT
Source organism: Metabacillus niabensis (assembly GCF_902829255.1). Classification (GTDB taxonomy): domain Bacteria; phylum Bacillota; class Bacilli; order Bacillales; family Bacillaceae; genus Metabacillus; species Metabacillus niabensis. The sequence continues at coordinate 13,264 of NZ_CADEPK010000099.1, forward strand.
ACTTGCCAGCTATCCTCAGCTGCCAATTGTAAGAAACGCTCTAACCGACCGCTTGAGTGCTCTGGACCTTGGCCTTCAAAACCATGTGGTAAAAGCATGACTAATCCAGATTTTTGTCCCCATTTTGCACGACCGGCAGCAATAAATTGATCAAAGAACACTTGGGCAGCGTTTGCAAAGTCTCCATATTGTGCTTCCCATAAAACAAGAGTTTCTGGGGCAAACACATTATAGCCGTACTCGAAGCCAAGAACAGAACCTTCTGATAACGGACTATTATGAACCGCAAATGATGCCTTCGCATCACGCAATCGATGCAATGGTGAATAGGAATCACCTGTCTCTACATCATGAAGAACAATATGTCTTTGTGCAAAGGTTCCCCGTTGCGAATCCTGTCCAGTAATCCGAATTGGTGTACCATCTTCAAGTAAGGAAGCGAATGCTAATGCTTCACCTAAGGCCCATTCAACTTTCCCTTCTTCTGATAGTGCTTTTGCCCGCTTTTCCAGTATTCGTTTTAATTTAGGAAATACTTTAAAATCCTCTGGCCAACTTACAAGCTCTTCATTTAACTTAAGCAATTGCTTTTTATCGATAGATGTTTTCAATTTTGGTAGACCGCTATTTACAAATTCAGGTAATTGAATTTCATGAACTTGTGAGACTTTTTTATCAGGAACTTTTTGATAGGCCTTTTCCAAAGTAGCTTGAACTTCTTCATTCATTTTTACAAGTTCTTCTGATTTTAAAACACCTTCATTAACCAATTTATTTCCGTAAATCTTACGTACAGTTGGATGTTTTCTTACCTTTTCGTATAACTTTGGCTGAGTCATAGCAGGTTCATCCATTTCATTATGACCAAACCTTCTATATCCGATTAAATCAATTAAGAAATCACTTTTAAATTTATTTCGGTATTCCATCGCGATATGTACTGCAGCTAAACATGCTTCAGGATCATCTGCATTAACGTGTACAATCGGAATTTCATATCCCTTTGCTAAGTCACTCGCATACTTTGTTGAACGAGAATCACGGCTTTCAGTTGTAAAACCAATCATATTATTTGCAATAATATGAACAGTTCCTCCAGTTTGATAGCCATTCAGTTTATTTAAATTTAGAGTTTCTGCTACGATTCCTTCACCTGGAAATGCAGCATCACCATGAATCAAAATTGACATCGCTTTATTTACATCTTGTTTAGGATGACCTTTTTCTGTGCGTTCTTCCTGTGCAGCCCGCGTATATCCTTCAACAATTGGATCAATAAATTCTAAATGACTTGGATTATTTGCTAATGTAACTTTTGCTCGAACAGTATGTTCATCTTTAATTTGCTTATTAGCACCTAAGTGATATTTTACATCTCCGCTCCATCCGTAGTTAATACCGATCGAGCCTTCTGAAGGTACAAGCTCTTTATTAGGAGCATGTTGGAATTCAGAAAATATAATTTCATATGGCTTTCCTAGGACATGTGCTAACACATTTAAGCGTCCACGGTGTGCCATACCAATGTTTATCGTATTAGTGCCGACTTCAACAGCACTAGAAATTAATTCATCAAGTATTGGGACTAACATATCCAACCCTTCAATAGAGAAGCGTTTTTGACCTACAAAGGTACGATGAAGGTATTGCTCAAATCCCTCTACTTCCGTTAGTCTCTTTAAAATAGATTTACGCTTTTCATTTGATAAATCCTTAAAGATTACCCCTGATTCAACTTGTTTTACAAGCCATGTTTTTTCTTCATAATTGTGAACATGACTGAACTCAAATGCAATTGATTTTTTATAAACTTCTTTTAAATATTGAAAAGCCTCAAGCCCATTTGAAACATGGTCTGGTGCATCCTCACAAATAAGATGTGCAGGAATTTCTTTTAAGTCTTCCTTTGTTAAATCATACGATTCTAAAAGAAGAAATTCATTTTTCGTTTTATTCTCTTCTAACGGATAAATAGCAGCATTTAAATGTCCATATCTGCGAATATTAGTCGCAAGATTCACTGCTTCTGCAACTTTTTTCATTTTATCAGCACTAATTGTTTCTTCTGTTGCAAATGTTACTTCATTAGTCTGTATAGAAGGAGAACCCCAGTTATCAAAGATTTCCTTTAATTCTATGTCAATAGAATTAGGATCGGTTTTATATCGATCATACTGTTCCATGACATAGCCGAGGTTTGGACCATGAAAGTCTTCCCAAGGGAATTTCTTCTTCAGTGTGCCTTCTGACATCTAACATTACCCCCAACTATTCTTAAATGATCAGAACTATTCTGATACTTCTCGGGAAGGATAATATTATCCTACAATATCATTAACCATTGAAAGTATAGTAGCTTGATAATAAAACGCTTCCAAAGCTATTTTAACATTGATAGTGCTATATTCCAACCCACATTAATTAAAATTTTCAAAAAAATATATACTTTTTTCGCCTTATATTCCTGACAAACGATCACTCTCTCTTAAAACGCTTATTATTATGATTTTTCATTAAATCCTCAACTCCTATTTTCTTAAAAAATCTACCTTCTATAAATTACAATATTTATTATTTTAGAGTATTTTCCTCATTATTAATTGTCTTTCGTTAGTTTTTCTTACAAAAAAGAGAGTAATGGAAAAAAATATTCCATTACTCTCTATATTGTCTTTAATAACAAGCGCTTTAACAAAGGAAAAAGCTGTTCTGATAACTCATCGATTTTATTGACAAAAATACTGTACTTACCATATATATTTTGAATTGTTTTTTTTGTTGCTTCATCAATGTCTCCATTAGCTAAAAAGACATTCAACACTTCAATTCCCAGTTTTCTTGCCTCAAGTACAGCCTCATGTGTATCAATAATTCCATTTCTCTCATAACCCATCGCAGCCGGTTCTCCATCTGAAAAAACGAGGAGAAATTTTTGCTTTTCATTTCTTCTTATTAATTGTTTCGTCATATGGCGAATGGCATATCCGTCACGATTATCTTCTTCGGGAGATAATTGCATAATTTCAGGACCCGATTGCTGTTTAAGTGAACTTTCAAAGGAAATGACTGTATGAAAATGGTTTGGTTGCCGCGTTTTTGATGCTTCATTTGTATCTTCCCAAAAACCAACAATTTGGTGTGGTACTTGTACTGACTTTAATGTTTCATGGAAAAGAATAATTCCATATTTTGTTTGCTCCATTTTGTCATACATTGATGCGGAGCAATCGACAAGTAACGTAAAAACTGCATCAATCTGTGGTGCCTTTTCTTGTTTTTTATAAAAGAGCTTCGGATTCTCATCTGTTACTAATCTTAAAAGTTTTTTGTTCAATCTTCCTAGATGTAAATCGTTTCTTGGTAGCGTTTTTTTATGCTCCAGTGTTTTTTGGATCATCATTTTTAATTTTTTCTGAAATAATTGAACTTCATTTCGATTTGTTTTATACTTGTCCATTTCCTCTGGTGTCGGTGTTGTTGAATCTTTAAAAACTGGATAAGCGTATTTATTTTCAAGACCATAAGCAAACTCATTTGATGCATCTCGTTTATCTTTCCTATTCTCGAGTGCTTCTAATTTTGAGTAGTCATTCTTCTTTGCTTTTTTAGATGTTCCTTGTATCATACCAAGTGCTTGATAAGTGTCATCACCTTCACGTATAATACCATCCCCATTTATTGTTGTATTAGTCCCTTGTTCCAGTTCGAACTGCAAGAAACTTTTTGTTGGCTTACTTGTTTCACTATGCCAAGTTGGTAGTTTATTTTCATGGACATCTTCATCACCTTTTTTAGCTTCTTTTAAACTATCTTTATTTTTTAATTTTGTTTTTCTTTTTAAATCATCAAATAAAATTGGATTTTCTAACAGATCATATGGTAAATCCGCTAAGAAAAAATACGTATTTAACATATCTTTTTCTAAAACCTCTTCGATCACTTCCATCATTTCTGTTACAAGATTCAGCACCTGTTTAGTTGAACGACATTCATAAACCTGGAATAGCTTTGATTCAAGAAAAGGAAGGATCCGTTGAATATTTTCAATTAAAGCTGCATGATTATTGATTGGAGATTGCGCTGTTAACTGTAAATAAAGATAATTAAAAAGTGCATCTGTTGAAATACTTCGTTCTTGATGAATTATTAACTGACTTTGAAAATATTTTCGATATAAATCTCTTCTTACTGAAAATACTTTCTTTGTACCAGCACGTTCTTTTTTACACAATTCCTCAATTCGAATATCCTCAAGTAGCATTGCTAATTGCCTAGCAAAGCTTGGAAACTTTGAATGTTTTGTCTTTTCAATAAATAATCCTATTTCATGATAATTTGTGTGATGAAAATTTCCGATGCAACGTAAAAACACATCACTTTTTAATCCATTAACTGTCTCATTTTTATCACGATGATCCCAAAAATGACTAACATAAATTTTCTTCTCGATCGGATCAAGGTAGGATTGTACACTATAATCAACTTCAACATCATTTTGTTTTGTCAAGGCCTTCGCTAAATCGGATAGTTCCATAAATAAAAATGAATCAATTTGTTCGTCATTAAATTTAATAAACCTCAAGATCGAAAACCTCACTCAAATAGTGTTTCTGCTAAATTTCGAATAGCCGCTTTTTCACGTTCATCCTCTAATTTATCGACAATTCCTCTTTCAATTGCACGTAGGGGTGGCAAATAAATTGCTAAATCACACGTATCAATAAGTGCCCGAATAGATGCAGCCTCTTCAGAAACTTGCCCATTTTGTACAAGGGTAAGCAAATCTGCTGATAGTCTCGTAAACGTATTAATTAATTGCTCGTTTTCTAAACTTGATTGTTGTGCTAAAACTTGCTTTAACTCCTGTCCTTGTATATATGGAACATCAATCACAACAAAGCGATTTTTTAATGCTTCATTAAGAGGAACCGTACCAACATACCCTTCATTTATCGCTGCTATAACTCCAAAATGTTCGTTTCCTTTAATAACATCACCGGTAAATGGATTTGTTATCATTCTTCGATAATCAAGTACACCATTTAATATTGGTAATGTTTCCGGCTTAGCCATATTGATTTCATCGATATATAATAAATGACCACGATCCATTGCTTTAACAACAGGACCTGGCACAAAATCAATTGTTGTTTCACCATTTCGATTCGCAATTGTTTTAAAGCCAAGAAGCGCCTCCGCATCCATGTCAATTGAGCAATTTATACTATGCATCGGTTGTTGAAATAAATAAGAAAGAGTTTCTGCTAGTTTTGTTTTACCAGAACCAGTTGGACCTTTTAATAGAACATTTTTTCCTAAAGATAGAGCAATAATTGCATCATATAAAATCGATTCCTCTGAAGGTGTATATCCTCCCTTACCAATAAGAAGCTTTTCTTCATCATTAACTGTAGTTAAGCTTCGTTTCTGTATACGTAATTTTATTTCTTCTGGTAATTGATAAGAATTAATATTTTCCAATTTGTTTTGCCTACTTTCATTTCACATAATGATAAATCCTTTAATCTTCAACGAGTATACTAGATAATCAACTGTTATTCAAAGATTTCATTCGATTGTTCACATCCTCGTAAATTTCATCCATCATAAACTTCATACCTATAAGAAAAAGAGCCAAAAACTGGCTCTCTTCTAGAAATTAATCTATTAAACTTTTCTTTCTTAGTTTAAATAACGTTTAGCACCTAAATAACGTTTTTTCCAATAGGAGTTATTTAAATTGCTAATGGTAACTCCAGAACTACTCGCATGAATAAATTCATTATTTCCTAAATAAATTCCCATATGTGAGGGACCTTCTTTATAAGTAGTGAAAAATACAAAGTCTCCAACAGAAGGCGAATTAACTGACTTCATAATATCCCAATATCCTGCAGTACTTAAGCGGGATACAGATGTAACTTTATTCAGGACATAATAAATGAATCCACTACAATCAAACCCAGCTGGCGTATTCCCTCCCCAACGGTAAGGAGTTCCCATTAAAGATTTTGCTTCTGAAATAACAGTATTTATTTTAGATGATGAACTAGACGGTTCCTTTGTTCCTGAAGAATTATTATCTGGTTGAATAGTTTCTTTTCCAGATAGCTTTAACTTTTGTCCGACGTAGATCGTATCTGATTTTAAATTATTTGCTACCTTGATTTCTCCAATAGTAACATTATACTGATTTGCAATCTTCCAGAGTGAATCTCCAGCTTTTACAGTATATGTATTCGTTCCACTAGTATTCGGTGAACTAGATGGAGGATTTGATGGAGTCGAATTATTCGGTTTCGTTGTGCTAGTTTTTTTCACGGTTAAGACTTGTCCAACACGAATTAAATCACTAGATAATCCGTTTAATTTCTTCAATTCACTTACTGAAGTATTATATTGTTTTGCAATTACCCACAAAGAGTCACCAGCTTTTACTTTATAAGTAGTAGCCTTTGTTGTAGTACTTGTATTTGAAGAAGTATTTGTATTTGTATTTGTATTTGTCGGTGTAGTCGTTTTACTTCCAGGTATTTCTAGCACCTGACCAACTTTAATAAAATCTGTAGTTAATCCATTTGTCGTTTTTAATAATTGTACAGTAGTATTATATTCTCTTGATAGCTCCCAGAGTGTATCACCACTTTTCACTTTTACACTTTCAGCGTTTGCCATTGTTGCAAAAAGGGATGAACCTACTACAGCAGTTGCAGTCAGCCCGATAAGTTTTTGTTTCATTTCTTTAAAGTACCTCCTAATTTCTGTGTAATTTTTCCAACTATAAGTTGTATATTGATACAATTTATAGACTAGGTTAAAAGTAACATTTCATCACAACCTAAAAAACTACCAGTCTTTTATCACAACTCACATGCATATTTTAATAGAACAAAAGAAAAAAAACTACAAAATAATAAGCAAAAAGATATAAAACGATAAAAACAGGTATAAAGTTACAC
>NZ_CADEPK010000100.1 GCF_902829255.1 Metabacillus niabensis
ATGATGAATAGCCTGTTCCGAAATCGTCAAGTGAGATGCTAACGCCAAGACGTTTGAGGGCATTAAGCTTTTCGATTGATTGCTCCAAATCAATCATGGCCATTGTTTCTGTAACTTCAATATTTAAATATTTTGGCTCTAAGTTTGTTTCTTGTAAAATATTCGCGATTTTGTCGAGTATATTATATTGTTGAAATTGCCGTGCCGAAAGATTGATGCACATAGTAATTGGTTCATAGCCTTCATCCTGCCACTGTTTATTTTGTGTGCATGCTGTTTTTAGAACCCATTCGCCGATTGGAATGATTAATCCGGTTTCCTCAGCGATAGGGATGAATTCTCCAGGAGAAATCATTCCATATTTGTTCGAATTCCAGCGGAGTAAGGCTTCGACACCTACTAGCTTTCTTGTCTGTAGGTTTACTTTAGGCTGGTAGTGCAAGTGCAGCTCATTATTATGTAATGCATTTCTTAGTGCACTTTCTAGTAGCATTTTTCGTTTGTTCTTCTTAATCATTTCATCTGAATAATATTCAACAACATTTGCTCCCTTTGTTTTTGCGACGAACATTGCTGTATCCGCATTTTTTATAAGTGTATCCGCATCCTTACCATTGATAGGATATAAGCTAATGCCAATGCTAGGTGTCGTAAAAATTTTATGTCCTTCAATGATAAAAGGATGCTGAAAAACATAAATAATCTGTTCAGATAGTTCTGTTGCGATTTCTTGATTCGCATGCCGGATGACAATAGAGAATTCATCATCACTTTGTCTTGCGAGCAGACTCTTTTCTGAAACAAGTAATTTTAAGCGTTTTGCCACTTCAATTAATAGTAAGTCACCAATGTGAGGCCCAAGTGTTTTATTAATGATTTTGAACCGATTGATATCAATAAATAAAACCGCAAGCTGTTCCTGTTCAAATATAGGATTACCAATTGCCTTGTCTAAGTACTTTTTAAAATATTTCCGATTATATAAATTTGTTAAGCTATCAGTATAAGCAAGCTGTTTGATTTTTTCCTGCGCTTTTTTTCGTTCGCTAATATCCCGTGATATTGCAAGAGCATAATTTGCATCACCTAGACGGAGGATGCGGACACTAATTTCACTAGGGATTTTCTCCCCGGATTTAGAAATATATTCCCCTTCAAATGTTGTATAGCCCTTTTCAAGAAGCTTTTGTTGGGTTTCTTGAATTTTATCGAGACGGTCATTAGAGGTAATATCTAACGGCGTCATCGCCAGAAGCTCTTCTTTTGTATAGCCGAATCGTTCACATCCGATTTGATTGATATCAATAAAGTTTAGTGGCATACCATCGTTATCTAGTCCAAAAAGATAGATTGCATCATTTGCATATTCAAATATTGTTCGATATTTCACTTCGTTTTGAATTTGCTCTTCTCTCGCCTTTTTCTTTAACGATATGTTTCTTGAAATACTTAAAATCGCTTTTTGTCCATTGTAATCGATTGAAAAGGTAATTGTTTCAAGATGGATTTCCTGTCCATCCAAACTAGTCGCTCTTTGCTCAACTAAGTCTAGTGTGCTTTTTTCTTCTAAAAGCTTTACTCCCTCCTTTGCCTGTTCCCGATTAGCTGGATGAAGAAAATGATAGACGGATTTTCCGAGCAATTCTTCTGGAGTATTTGCCCCAAGTGTCTTGGCTCCAGTTTGGTTAATATATAAAATCATTCCGTTTTGATGAATAACGACAATTTCGGGAATCTTTTCTAAGATAGCAAAATACGGATTATTTTGTTTTTGCTTCTCAAGTTCTTCATGATGGCTCCTTTTTATTAAAATGTATAAAGGAGTGAGTGCTATGAAAAAAATGATACATATCACTGCGCTATGTAAAAAGGTATCCATCCTTAGAGGAAGAATAAAAAGTGTCAAAAGGAAGGACGTAAAAAATAGGGTAATGGTCAGGCATATTAGTTTTCCAGTTTTGTTTTTCATTTTGTCAGTTCCTTTAATTAAGATACGCAAAGAATAAGTGAATTTTAGTAGTCTATTAGTCGTAGTTCTAACTTAATAGTATGAAAGAATTTTACCATAAAGTATGGCTTAGGTAAAAAGCATTATAGTAGAATGCTGACGAAATTGAGTGAGTCGAAGATGTCATGTAAAATAAGGATAAGAATACGAGAGAATAAGGTGAATAACGTGCAAAAAATAATCGTAATAGGTGCAGGGATACTTGGCGCTTCAACGGCATATCATCTTGTAAAAGCGGGAGTTGAGGTAACGATAGTTGATCGCCATGATAGGGGACAAGCTACTCGGGCAGCTGCAGGGATAGTCTGTCCATGGCTTTCACAAAGAAGAAATAAAGCGTGGTATCAGCTAGTGAAGGGTGGAGCGCGCTATTATCCGAGCTTAATTAAGCAGCTAGAAGAAGATGGTGAAAGTGATACAGGCTATAACCGTGTTGGTGCCATTTGCCTTCATACCGAGAAGGAAAAATTAGAGCAAATGGCTGAAAGAGCAAAAAAACGGAGAGAGGATGCTCCGGAAATTGGAGAAATAACGATTTTATCACCAGCTGAAACGAGACGTTTATTTCCACCGTTAGCTGAAGAGTATGGCTCTGTTTATGTTTCAGGAGGTGCTCGGGTAAATGGGCATGCAATGTGTGAATCATTAATTCGTGCAGCTATGAAAAATGGGGCAAGGTTTATTTCTGGAGATGCGAGACTTGTATGTGAGGATAACAATGTGAAGGGGGTTCAAGTGGAAGGTGAGACGATCCTAGCTGATAAGGTTATCATAACTGGTGGTGCATGGGCGAGTGAGCTATTAAAACCATTAGGGATACAATATGCAGTCACACCGCAAAAGGCACAAATTATCCATCTTGAATTACCAGAAGCAGATACCGGAGATTGGCCAGTTGTCATGCCGCCGACAAATCAATATATCCTTACATTTGAAGCAGGCAAGGTTGTGCTTGGCTCAACACATGAGAATGAAGCAGGCTTCGATCTTCGTGTGACAGCGGGAGGCGTACATGAAATTCTTGACAAAGCACTTGCAATTGCGCCAGGTCTCTCAAACGCAACGCTGCTTGAAACGAAGGTAGGATTTCGACCATTTACACCAGGATTTCTCCCGATAATTGGGGAAATGCCGACAATGAGCAACCTATTATTAGCAAATGGCCTAGGTGCCTCGGGCTTAACGAGCGGCCCTTATTTAGGAGCAGAAATGGCTAAGCTAGCATTAGGTGAAGAGCTGGAAATTGATCTTCATTTATATGATGTATCTGGGGCGTTGAGCGTTGTAGAGTAGCTAGTAAGTTTTAGCTGCTCTTTTTTGGTGAAAGATGAAAACGTTCCTTACAATGAAAAAACACCTCTGCCATTTTTGTAAGCAGGGGTGTTCTCATGTAGATTCTAAAGTGTGTAAACCATTACTTTAATCGTAAAAACCGATAATTGATAAAGAAAGTATCCAAAGAAGCCGACAAGTGTAAAAAATACAAGAAATGTTGCTGGAAGAACCTTATTATTCATTTTACGAACCTCGCAATCTATAAAATAGTATCAATAGTATGTACCGTTTTTTTATTTTTTAAACATAATTGTTACAAAGGTAAATAGAATTGTAATTTTGGACTAATAGTAGGTCGTATTGCACATTATAAAAAATGATGTTACAAAAGCTTACATAAAGCCTTACAGGAAAGAAAAAAAGATGTATTGTAAATGTATCAAAAGTAAAGGGGCTGGCGTAAATGGTAAAATCAAACGTAGGAATCCTTGCATTTTTAGTATTAACGGTGAAAATTGCCTTTACGTATTAAGGTTAAACATATAGAGAGTTTGTAAGATGATGGCTGTCCCGAATAGGTGGGATAGCTATTTTTATGGGGAATGCAAATGTGGGAAAGGCTATCAAAAAACTTGATAGAAAACCTAGATGATAGAGGAAAAGAAGTTTTGTGAAACTATTTAAGGGAAAGAGAATGGAATATATGAAAAACGAAAAGCTTAGATACCACATCAAAAGGAGGCTGAAAAAGAGAGGGAGGGGAGCCCTTTTGAATTTTCAGCCTCTTTCAATGGAGAAAAGTTATGCTGCAACGTCTCGTTTTCGAAAAACCGTAAAGGCGAGAACGTGAAAGATAATGAAATAGACAATAAGCACCGTGATGGAGAATCCTAACGTCATTCCATCGATCGGTGGGACTCCATCGAAATAAACAGTTAAGTCTGTATTTGCGAATAAGATATATTTTGTCCATTCATAGCGGCTTGCAAGTAGCATTGTTGCCGTACTGCCAGAGAATAATAAAAACAGTGACACACCAATTGCAAGTGAGCTATTGCGAAAGATCGCTGAAATCATGAACGAAAGCGTCGACATCATGATAATATCAATGGAAGATAAGAGATATTGTCCGATTAAATATGTTAAAATATTTTGTTCTTCCACTTTTCCATTTACATAAGCTAAATGAGAGCTGTCGGTTGTCGGTGTGCCGAAGAGAATAAGTCCGACGATTGCTGATAGAACAAAGATGAATGCCATAAGAAACAAGCCGAATAAGAGAACCGTTATATACTTGGAAAGTAAAATTTTTGTTCTGCTTATAGGTCGAATTAAAAGCAGCTTCATCGTTCCCCATGAAAATTCAGAGGCAACCATTCCAGATGCAATGATAATCATAAACATACCAGCGAAGCCAAGAATTGCTATCGAATCAGAAACAAATGACCAAATATGATTTTCTGTTTCTGGAACGATGTTTTGCTCTAAACGGTACTCATTTAGTGCAATTTCTCTCTCATAGTGCATTTTCATATTTGCATTTTTGTCTCCAAGCTCGGTTAAATTTTTTTGATCTGTTGCTATTTGTGCTTCAACCTCCTTCTTCCAGTCACTACTAGCTTCATTTGAAGATTTGCTTTCTTCATATTTTAAGAGAGCTCCAGAACCAAGCACTGCAATCGCTAAAATAACAAGCATGACAATCGTTCCAGCGCGTTTCATAATTTTTATCCATTCGTTACGTATTAAATTAGACAATGTTTCTACCTCCTTGGTCTGTTATTTCTAAAAAGCGATCCTCGAGAGATTTTGCTATTGGTTTAACAGAATAAATGTTTATTTCCTCTTCGATAAGCTGCTTAATAAGAAGCGGGATTTGTTCCTTATCTACTTGGACTGTGAAGCCATTTTCTGCAAAGGTTACGTTTAAGTCTTCCTGTAACCATTTTTTTGCTTCTCCTAGCTCACCTGTTTCAAATTCAAAGAGCTGTTCGCTAGTCGGTAGCTCTGAGATATTTTGAATCGTTGTAAGCTCACCCTTTTGGAGAATTGCGATACGGTCACACATCATTTCCATTTCTGATAATAGGTGACTTGAAACGATCACGCTCATGCCCTTTTCTCTAGTAAGGGTTTTAAGATGATCGCGCATTTCTCTAATTCCAGCTGGATCTAGACCGTTTGTTGGTTCATCTAAGATTAATAGCTTTGGATCGTGCAAAAGGCATTGAGCAAGTCCTAACCGCTGACGCATCCCTAATGAGTAGGTTTTGACCTTGTCATGAATTCGGTCTGATAGCCGTACTAGTTTGATCACTTCATCGACCTTTTGTTTTGTAATTCCTTTATGCATTCTTGCGTATTGCATAAGATTTTGATATCCTGTCAAAAACTTATACATTTCTGGATTTTCGACGATTGCTCCGATATTCGCAACAGCTCCCTCAAAATCCTTTTGAATGCTTTTTCCGCAAACGATAATATCGCCCTTACTAATTTTCATTAAGCCGACAATCATGCGGATTGTTGTCGTTTTCCCAGCCCCGTTAGGACCTAAAAATCCAAAAACCTCACCTTGCTTAACAGAGAAGCTAAGATTATGAATGATTGTTTTTCCTCTAATCGTTTTTGATACATTTTTTAACTGGAGTAGCTCTTTCATTTACGATCCCACCTCGATTTTATTTACAGCTGATTTAAACCAGTTTAATACGGATAAACCTTGTTCCTCGCGTAATTGCTCGACATTTTTCTGTCCAATGACAGAGCCATAATAAATGGCGATAACCTCATCTAAAAGGGATTCAATTTCATTGATTTCATGTGTTGCGATAAGAATGATTTGCTTATCAAAATCAACATATTGAAGAAGGCTTTTTACTATCGCATCTCTTACCATCGGATCTAGGCCGGAAAATGGCTCATCAAGAAGGATAACGTCTGTGTCTCTAGCTAATGTTGTGACAAGCTTAAGTCGCCCGCGATTTCCCTTCGAAAGTGATTTTACCTTTTTGTGACCATCTAGCTTCATCTCTTTTAGGAGCCTTTGAGCTCTTTCAAGATTAAAATCGGCAAATTGACTTGCGGTGAAATCGATCGTCTCTTGGACAGTAAAGGTTTCGTAGAACATATCTAATTCGGTTAAATAGGCGACAGATTGACTTGTTTTTCTAGTAACTGTTTCGTCGTTTACCGTTACTATTCCGCTTGTCGGAAAGACGAGGCCAGTTATGAGCTTTAATAAAGTTGATTTACCACTGCCGTTTGGGCCAACTAATCCGTAAATCTTTCCTTTCTCGAAGGTAAGATTGATCGTATTTAAGGCGTAATTGCTTCCGTATTTTTTCACTACGTTGCGTAATTGGACTGACATCGTTATTGTTCCTCCTCAAGATAAAGCTTCAAGCATGCCAGCATTTGATCCTTCGTAACACCCATCTCACTCATTTTCTCGACAAAGGTTTTAATGATTTCGGTTTGGAGAGAGCCTTTGATTTCGTTAAGAAGCTGTTCATTTTCTACAACAAATGTACCTTGTCCTCTTCTTGTTTCCACGATACCCATCCTTTCTAACTCAGAATATGTTCGCTGGACTGTATTAGGATTAACCCCCATTTGGACGGCCATTTCCCGAACAGACGGCATTTTATCGCCGAATTTTTGCTTTCCTCTAACAATATCGATAATAATTTTGTCGGCAATTTGCATATATATTGGCTTTGATGATTGAAACTCGTCTGACACTGATTACACCTCTACTTTCCGTTCAAGTAATCTTGCAGCAGCTAAAACGAGGATAATAGATAAAATGACATAATAGAGAAAAGGTAGAACAGGTATTGTGCCTTCTCCAAACTTAACTACCCAATCTCCCTTTTCATAAGAAAACTCAGGAGTTGAGATGATTTTTACAGAAAATTTCGTCATCCAATCATTAATAATCGTTATTTTTAATAAGAGACCTTCAAAAATGTTATAAGCAATAAACATCGCTAAAATAATTAGCCATCTAAACGGCTTTAGCTTTGGATAATGTGAGCATGCATGGTAAAAAGCCCAATAGAAGCAGATCCAGCATGAGAAGAATATCCCTAGTAGCAGTATGAAAATATTTAAATAAACAATTGCCTCGATGAAAAACCCAACACCTATTTGCTCATATACAGATTTTCCGAACCAATATAAGCTAATTGCTCCATAAATCGATAAAAGAATTTGTAGGATCACTTGATAGGTAAGGATAACGATAAATTTTGATAAAAGTAAGGTTAGACTTGAGCGCGGACTATATAGCCATAGTTGATTTTTTCCCTCAATTTTTAAAGCAGAAAACATCATCAATGGTGTGTAAAGGATGAGAGCTAACCCAGATAAAATAAAGATGACGAATGTTCCAGCATGTTGTTTCGCATAGGAAGAATACCCAAAACCAGCTCCTAAAACGATAAGGAGGAGGATTAAAGATGTGAAAAACAGCCACCTAGAAATTTTAAAATCCTTTTTTAATAAACCTGTTATTGGACTCATAATTAGACTCCTTTGTATTAGTGTACTATTTGGATAGTACACTAATACATTAATATTCGTCAAGTTAGACTTAATTTTTTTTGGGGAATATCATATAAAGGAGAAAGAAAGTTCATATTTTGAAATAATTTATCACACAAAATGAAATCGAGAAAAAATTGGAAATTATCAGAATTTCATAATATATTGACAGTATATATCCCCTTTGATAAATTATTTTATAATAATAAGAAATTTCAAAAATAGGCTGGCAAAATTATTAAAGGGAACTAATGAGCGAAGAAATTTTACAATGCTTTCGATTTGTGATGATTTCACCTGCGAATTCTGTTTGTTTCACGAAATAAAAAACTATGTTGGAATTCCTTTATTATTAGGGGGAAACGTTAATAGAGTGCCTTAAGCTTATGGAATAAGGGTGGAAAAGCGAGATCATACTCGTCCCTATGCACGTACAGGGGCGGGGTTTTTAGTTGGTTAGGAAATGATCAACTGCTAACGACAGCTTAGCGTTTAGCTCCTCCCAGGTCACATATTTGTGTTTTGTTTGTCAAAGCTATTCAAGACGCATCATACGCTTTAGTCTGTTTAAAAGAAGGGAAAATAAAATGAAGAAAATCGATACTGTTTTAATTGGACTTATGTTATTTTCAATGTTTTTTGGTGCGGGTAATCTTATTTTTCCGCCTTTTCTTGGATTGCAGTCAGGTACATCGTTTTGGGCTGCAATGATTGGTTTTATCGTAACGGGTGTCGGGCTTCCGTTTGCAGTATTGTTTGCAATATCGCTAGTAAATGGTGGAGTTCAAGCAATTGGAGATAGAGTCCACCCTGTTTTTAGCACTGCATTTATGGTCATCATTTATTTATGTATTGGCCCATTTTTAGCAATTCCCCGTAATGCAAATGTCGCATATGAAATGGGGATTAAGCCTTTTTTAAGTGAGACTGCTCATTCACCGATTAGTTTGTTTTTGTTTACGCTCGTTTTCTTTGCACTCGTTTATTTTGTTAGTTTAAATCCAGAGAAAATGGAAAAGTATATGAGTCGCTGGATAACACCAGTATTGCTAATCTCAATGGTTATTTTATGTGTTGTCGGCTTTGTTAAGCTTGATGGTGGATTCCAAGCACCATCCTCTACTTATTCGTCTGGAGCTTTTTCAAAGGGATTTATCGAGGGGTATAATACAATGGATGCCCTTGCTGCTCTTGCATTTGGGATTGTTATTTTGACATCAATCCAAAAAAGAGGAGTGTCAGACCGAAAGCAGCTAACAAACTATATGATAAAGGCAAGCCTGATTGCTGGTGGATTATTGTCGCTTGTTTACATTAGTTTAGGTGTAATTGGAGCAAGAATGGCCCAAGTAGGCTCATATGAAAATGGAACAGATATATTGTCGTCTGCAGCAACGCTTTTATTAGGACAAGGTGGAAAGACCTTACTTGGAATTATCTTTACGCTTGCGTGCTTTACAACCGTTGTCGGGTTAACGACAGCATGTGGTCAATATTTTTCAAATCTTATGGCAAAGGTTAGCTATAAAACGGTTGTCCGCTTAGTTACTTTAGTAGGATTAATTCTTTCAAATTTAGGTTTAAATCAAATTTTGAAAATTTCCGTTCCCTTCTTAGTTACGGCATATCCTTTAACAATTGTTCTAATTGCCTTAACGTTTTTTCATCGGTATTTTAAACATCCACGAATGGTTTATGCGACGACCATTTTGTTTACAGCAATCTTTGCAATTATCGGTGGTTTGAATGCCTTTGGATTGAATCTCGGTGTCCTGCAAGTAATGATTGGATACTTACCATTCGCTACGTACGGGTTGGAATGGATTGCGCCTGCGTTAGTAGGCTTGCTTCTCGGACTAGTCTTAAGTCAATTTAGTAAAGTAGCTAAAAAAGCATAGGTTAGGTTGATAGTATAACGTTCTTAATTGTATAAAAAGAAATGAAACTCTCCTATAATGGATGAGTTTCTTTTTTTGTCCTTAAGTATGAGAATGGAGATCAAGAATAAAGTATTACATAATGGATAATCTTCTAAAATCTGAATGGATATATATGTTAATATAGAATGATGAGAAAATTAGTAAGAAGAAAGATTTGATAGAAGTTAGTAATTGAGGTGTTTTAGTGGAGAGTAAATTTATAAGAGGAACTTTCTTTTTAACAGCAGCAAGCCTAATATCTAAGATTTTGGGCTTCATTTATATTATTCCGTTCACGGCCCTAGTAGGGACACAAGGGTATGCGTTGTATAAATATGCTTACGGTCCGTATACAATTTTGTTAAGTATTTCAACAATAGGTCTTCCCCTTGCTGTTTCCAAATTTGTTTCGAAATATAATGAATTAGGTAATTATCGAGTTGGTTTAACTCTATTAAGATATGGAATGTATTTAATGCTAATAAGCGGCATTATATCATTTACTGCTTTGTATTTAATGGCACCATTTCTAGCAGAAATATTAATAGACGCAAATGATCCAACAGGTAATTCGGTAGAGGATGTTCAATTTGTTATTCGTCTCGTCAGCTTTGCTTTGTTAGTCATTCCAGCAATGAGTATTTTCAGGGGATACTTCCAAGGGAGCCAATCGATGGGCCCTTCTGCATTAAGTACAGTGATAGAGCAGGTAGTAAGGATTGTCTTTATCTTGGTAGGTGGATATGTAGCGATTCACCTTTTTAATAGCTCGCTTACAAATGCTGTCGGGATTGCAACCTTTGCTGCGTTTATTGGTGGAGTAGCGGGATTTGTCGTGTTATTAATCGTATTCTTTAAACGAAGAAAATTAATAAAGAAACAAAGAGATATGAGTCCAAATAACGAAGAATTGAACATTCTTTCCATGTTTAAAGAATTGATTGGATATGCCATTCCCTTTGTTATTACTGGACTTACAATACCGATTTTTCAGAACATTGATACGTTTACGATTAATGAATTGTTTAAGTCGATAGGTTACAAGCTAGATGAAGCAGAAACAATTAATTCAGTTATTGGCTTAGCGCAAATTCTCGTTATGGTTCCAGTTTCATTGGCAACAGCATTCGGTATGTCTTTAATACCTGGTATTACTTCAGCGTTTACTAGTGGAAGAGTGCAAGAAGTACAAAGTAAGATAACGCAAACTATGCAAATTCTTGTATTCTTTACTCTGCCAGCTGCAATGGGGTTATGTATTCTAGGAAAGCCGATTTATACGATGGTGTTTGGATTAGAAAACAGTCCTGAGTTAGGTGGGGGTATTTTACAATGGTACTCTTTAGGTGCCGTTATTTTTGCGCTGTTTACAGTAACAGCTGCCATTATGCAAGGAATAAACGAGCAAAAGAAATTAATCCTAGGTATTGTATTCGGGATTATTTTAAAGATAGCTTTCAACTTTCTACTCGTACAATATATAGGTGAAATCGGTCCAATTTTAGCTACATATATTGGGTTTATTGTCTCGATTATCTATAACATAGTCTTCATTAAGAGAAAGCTCCAATACAAGGTATTGCCATTACTTCAAACATTAAAGGAAGTTTTCTTGTTAGTTTTGGTCATGTCAATCGCTGTTTGGATTGTGAAGTTTTTAACAGAGCTATGGCTAGCTGAAGCTCTAGGCTTATATTCGAGATCACTTCTCACCTCAATCATTTCCATATGTGCAGGGATGTTCGTTTATTTAGGTATAGGCTCAAGGTTAAAGGTAGTAAAAGGATTATCTTTAATAAAGAAACGAAATAAAAATTCAAAAGGCGAGTAAATACTCGTAATTGCCTTTTTAATCGAAAAAACGGCTAAAACTAGGAACGAAGGGACATCCTTTAGCGGATGCTCCCTTTTTTAGTTTGAAACCAAAACTAATCGATATTTAATTTTTATTTATTTTCTACAAAATAAGCCATTGAACAAAAAATCATGCTGGTATATAATGTGATCAAAGTTAGTTAACCGTTTAACCGGAGGAAATATGAACGCAAAAATAACAATTAAAGATGTAGCTAAATATGCTGGTGTTTCTTCAGCAACTGTATCCTATGTCCTTAATGGGGTTAATAAGGTATCAGATGAAACGAGAGAAAGAGTTTTATCAGCTATTGAGCAATTAAATTATCAGCCAGACTTTACTGCGATTAGTCTTTCAAAAAGAGAGTCAAAAATGATCGGTGTCATTATGCCTTTGGTCGGTGATTCACTTGCACCACTTTTTAAAGAAAATCATTATATTAGCGAGCTGCTGAGTGGTGTCGAATATATGTGCCGGAAAAAGGGATATGATTTTCTCATATCTGGTATTTCAAAGGCTGAGGAATGCAAGACATGGGTGATGAAACGTAATCTTGATGCAGTCATTGTACTCGGGAAGTTTCCGAAAAAAGTTTTCGCTGAAATGAAAGCGTTATCCACCCCGCTCATTTTTGTTGATTCGTTTGAACAGGATTTGGCTTCATTTCATAATATTCGGATTGATGATGAGCATGGTGGCTATTTAGGTACGAAGCATTTAATCGAATTAGGACATCGAAAAATATGCTTCATCTCAAATGGCAGAGTGGACTCTGATGTTGATGGGCAACGATATCAAGGTTTTAAGAGAGCATTAAAAGAAGCGAACATCGAATTAAATGAAGACATGGTCATGGAAGGAAGAATTAATTCATTTGAAAGCGGTTATAAGATAGGCGGAGAGATTGCAAAGGATAAGAGAATGACGGCATTTTTTACTTCATCAGATATTACGGCATTAGGGATTATTAAATTTCTTACCGATTTAGGAATAAGCGTACCAGATGATTTTTCGATTGTCGGTTTTGATGACTTAATGATTAGCCGTTATTCGTCACCAAGCTTAACAACAATTCGCCAAGACGTATTCCGTAAAGGAGCGGTCGCAGCTGAGACAGCGATAGATGTTATTGAAGATAAGAAGGGGATTCCAAAGCTTACGGTGCTACCTGTTGAAATAGTTGTACGGAAAAGCACAAAGGCCATTTAAGGAGGTGATTTTAAGCAAATAAATAGGAAACGTAGCGAGTGTTAACCGGTTCACTAAATAGATAAATGTTGTTCTAACAAACTGGTCACAGATCATATGATGAAAAAGAATTTATAAACTAAGATTGTCCGAATGACATCGAGTCATTCAAAATCAAAGATAATGCAAACAACAAAGGAATGGGAGAATTAAGCTCACGGAGGACAAGATTTCGCTTTAGTAAATGTCATAGGTATCTCTTAAATAAACAAATAGATTAGGATGATGAAGAAATGACAAGAGTTACAGTTTGGAACGAAAATAGACATGAGCAGAAAAATCCAGTTGTCAGCGACATTTATCCAAAAGGAATTCATGGTGCTATTGCTGATTTTTTGCAGGCAGAAAATTACGAAGTGAAGACAGCTACTCTTGATGAGTCAGATCATGGATTAACAGATGAGGTATTGCAAAATACAGATGTACTTGTTTGGTGGGGACATCTTGCACATCACGAGGTTCAGGATGAAATCGTTGCAAAGGTGAAAGAGCGTGTCCTTGATGGAATGGGACTTATTGTGCTACATTCAGGACATTTCTCAAAAATCTTTAAAGAGTTAATGGGTACGAGCTGTGATCTAAAATGGCGTGAAGCAGATGATAGAGAACGAATTTGGGTCGTTGATCCGAGTCATCCGATTGCAGACGGAATAGGGGAATACATTGAGTTAGAGAAGGAGGAAATGTATGGAGAGCATTTCGATATTCCCGCTCCAGATGAACTAATCTTTACGAGCTGGTTTGAGGGTGGAGAGGTGTTCCGCAGTGGCTGTGTCTTTAAACGTGGTAACGGACGTATTTTCTATTTCCGTCCAGGTCATGAAACATATCCAACATATCATAACGAGCAGGTTCAACAGGTTATAAAAAATGCAGTCGCTTATGTAAAGCCTGTATCTCGCAAACGACCTGTTTACGGAAACGCAAAATCATTAGAAACAATTTCTGAAAAATAATCGAGATAAACATACAATGGGAGGAATCGTCTTATGAGTAAATTAAGAATTGGTGTTATCGGTTGTGGAAGTATTGCAAAATATCGTCATCTACCAGAATATGCTGCAAATAAAGCTGTAGAAATTGTAGCAGTATGTGACATTGTTGAAGAGCGTGTTAATGAAATTGCTAAAGTCTATCAAGCGAAGGCTTATACAGATTATAAAGAGCTGCTTAAAAGCGAGCAATTGGATGCAATCAGTGTATGTCTACCAAACTATTTACATGCACCAGTATCAATTGATGCTTTGAACAACGGTCTTCATGTTTTATGTGAAAAACCGATGGCAACATCTCAAGAAGAAGCAGATGCAATGATTGAAGCTGCTAAGAAAAACGGCAAAAAATTAATGATTGGGCATAACCAACGCTTCGTTCGTTCACATCAATTAGCGAAGCAATTAATTGAAAGCGGTGCAATTGGGAAAATTTATAGCTTCCGTACTGCGTTTGGCCACCCAGGACCAGAGGGTTGGAGTGTGGACGGTCGTGAGAGCTGGTTTTTTGAAAAGGAAAAAGCATATATTGGTGCAATGGGTGATTTAGGTGTTCATAAAACAGACCTTATCCGATATTTGTTAGGCGAGGAAATTACAGAGGTCGGTGCCTTTATCGAAACATCTGCTAAAGGGAACACAGATGTTGATGACAATGCTGTATGTGCGCTAAAAACAGAAAGCGGCATCATTGGAACACTAGCAGCAAGCTGGTCTTATACAGCAAAAGAAGATAACTCTACAATTATCTATGGTGAAAAAGCGATTTTACGCCTTGAGGATAACCCAACGTATTCACTTGTTGTCCAATATACAAATGGTGAGGTTGTGAACTATGAGCTTGGTAAAATCCAATCAAATGAAGAAGGTGGCCAAAATACATCACATGTAATTGATCACTTTGTTTCTTCAATTGTTGAAGATAAAGAGCCGCTCATTACTGGGGAAGAAGGAATGAAATCACTTGCTGTCATTTTAGCTGCCATTAAATCAAATGAAACAAAAACAATTGCTAAAGTGTTTGAGTGATTGCGATGAGTAAGCTACGAATCGGAATAATCGGTGTTGGCGGAATCGCTCAAGGTCGTCATATACCTGCATTTAAAGCGCTATCTGACGATTGTGTTATTACAGCAGTTAGTGATGTCAATCTAGAACGGGCAAAAGAGGTTTCCAAAACCCATCAAATCGATCATGTTTTTGAAGACTATCGAGATTTATTTAAAGAGGTAGATGCAGTTTGTATATGTACACCGAATAGATTTCATGCAGAAATCACTGTTGCTGCTTTAGAGGCAGGAGTCCATGTGATGTGTGAAAAGCCTATGGCACTTTCTTCAGGTGAGTGTGAAAACATGCTAGCGGCAGCAAGGGAAGCGAAGAAAACATTAGCCATTGCCTATCATTATCGGTTTATGAAAAACTCCCAAGCTGCGAAAAAACTAATGGGGCAGGTCGGTACACCACTTGTTACGAGAGTTCAAGCATTGCGGAGAAGAAAGGTACCAGGCTGGGGAGTATTTACAAACAAATCGTTGCAAGGTGGTGGAAGCTTAATTGATTATGGCTGCCATTTACTAGATTTAGCCATTTGGTTAATGGGAAGTCCGAAGCATATTTCTGTTTCAGGCAGTGCCTATCAAGAATTAAGCAAGCAACCAGACAGTATTAATGAATGGGGCAGCTTTGACCATGAAACCTTTGATGTTGATGACCATGTTACAGCCTATATTAAATTTGAAACTGGTGCATCACTTTTACTAGAAACATCATGGGCGGCAAATATTTTAGAAGATACAGAGCATTTAAGTATTTCGGGTGTTAACGGTGGAATCAATGTCTTTCCGCTCGAGCTTTATACAGAATCCAACGGAATGCTGCTTAATAGTCAACCAGCATGGATACCTGGAGAAGAAGACCCAGGGCTTTCACAGGCGAAAAATTTCCTTGATGCATGTCTCGGTCGGGCAGAACTTGTTGTGAAGCCAGAGGAAGCGTTACAAGTATCACAAATTATTGATGAAATCTATCAATCTTCAACTAATTGAAAAAAGGGAGGAAATCATAATGAAATTAGGCGTTTTTACTGTGTTATTTAATGATAAATCATTTGAGGAAATGTTAGATCGTGTAAAGGAAGCAGGCCTACATACAGTCGAAATTGGTACTGGGGGATATCCTGGGAATAAACACTGTGATTTAGATGGATTGCTTGAAAGTGAAGAAAAGCGAAAAGATTATTTAGCAAAAATACAAGAGCGTGGTTTATCAATTAGTGCATTTAGCTGTCATGCAAATCCAATTTCACCTGATAAGGAATTTGCCAAAGAATGTCATGATACAATTTTAAAAACAATTAAACTTGCATCACTAATGAATGTCCCTGTAGTGAACACTTTCTCAGGAACACCTGGTGACCATGAAGGTGCAAAATATCCAAACTGGCCTGTAACACCATGGCCAAATGAATATGGTGATGTGTTGAAATGGCAATGGGAGGAAAAGTTGATCCCATACTGGAAAGAGGTTGGACAGTATGCACAAGAGCATAATGTAAAAATTGGTCTTGAGCTACACGGCGGCTTCCTTGTTCACACACCATACACATTATTAAAGCTTCGTGAAGCAACATGTGATGCTATTGGTGCGAATCTTGACCCAAGCCATCTATGGTGGCAAGGTATTGATCCAGTTGCAGCAATCAAAATTTTAGGGAAAGCAAATGCAATTCATCATTTCCATGCAAAGGACACATATATTGACCAAGATAATGTAAATATGTACGGCTTAACAGATATGCAGCCATACGGGGAAGTACAAACACGTGCATGGACATTCCGCTCTGTCGGCTGTGGTCACAGCTTAACAGAATGGAATGACATCATGAGCGCCCTTCGTACGTACAACTATGATTACGTAGTAAGCATCGAACACGAAGACCCAATTATGTCAATCGATGAAGGCTTCGACCGTGCCGTATCAAACTTAAAATCAGTTCTAATAAATGAAACACCATCACAAATGTGGTGGGTGTAATTAGAAAAGCGTAAGCGCATCGAACAGCACCGACAAGCATAAGACGAGTGAGAAATGAAGGTGCAGTTTACCTTCAATTCTCACTTGGTATATGACTCGAGGTGCTAGGCACTGAAGCTAGTCAAAGAAAAGCCCTTTAGACCATACACTTCATTCACTAAAAGGAAAGGAGACTCACTAAACTGGCACCTATGTCAAGGACACAATAAAAAAAGAGATTAAGCAATTAGAAGATGATTCCTATATTGTGTAGGGGTCATCTTTTTTAAGTTCCATTGATATCGATAATTGTTATAGTAAACCATGTAATGGTTGATTTTTGCCTTTAGCTCTTTTAATGTTTTACAAGATTGATAGTTAACTTCATCTTTTAAATGACCAAAGAAGGACTCTTGAGGGGCATTGTCCCAACAGTTTCCTCTTCTAGACATAGATTGGCCTAAACCATATTTTTTTAATAATTTTTGATATCTTGGACTCGTGTAATGGCTTCCTTGGTCCGAGTGGATAAAGGCATCTTTGTGTAGAGTAATTTTCTTGTTACTAACTAATTTTTGGATTGTCTGAATTGCGATGTCTAAAGTGATACGATCAGAAACATGATAAGATAGGATTTCATTAGAGGAGGCATCCTTTACGGTCGACAAATAGGCCATACAATTACCGTCATATGGCAAATAAGTAATGTCCGTTAATAACACTTTTCCAGGAACTCCTTGCTTAAATTCTCTGTTTAACTTGTTTGGAACGACCTGATGCTCCTTAGTCGCTTTCGCCATTCTTTTATAGGGCTTCGCCCTTCTATGAGGACAGACAATACCATATTTATTCATGATTCTTTGTATCTTTTTACGACTAAAGATAATGTTATAGTCATTCTCCAGTATCATTTTAATGGAACGTGACCCCTTCTTATATCCCCGACGATTAAATGCCATTAAGATGATTTCCTTCGCTTCTATGTCTGATTTCTCTCTTGCTTCTCGGCTATCAAATGCCTTTAGGTAACTATAATATCCAGAACGGGACACATCTAAAAGGTCGCAAAAATACTTAGTCATTCGTTTAAATTGATTTTGTTCAATGGTCTCATAAATTAACTGATACTCTTTATTTGTTTCTAGGTTTACGCTTGCGTTTAACAGCCTCCTTTCTGTCACTTCTAACTTTTTTAATAGCTCGACTTGTCCCTCGAGAAGCTTGATTCTAGCCTCTTGTCTTTCAATTACTTCAGATGGTGTAAGTTCTCGTTTTAATGGTCTGCCGGAACTTGTTTTCCTTGTATCTGTAAGCCCGATTAATCCATTCCTTTCATAAGCTTTTTTCCACCTATGAGCTGATTGTTCAATACGTTTTATTCCGATAACATCCACATCGAAGCCATTCTCATAGAAAATTTGTCGAGGAAGTTTGCCAGCTAAATATTCATCCATAAATTTATTTTTAAATGCGTCAGTGTATGTAATAGACCGTTCGCTAACACGTTGTACATTTGGATTTTTTTGAAGTGTTTCTATCTCTTTAGCTGTAAAAGTAATTTTACTCATATTTATCCCCAATCCCCATATCTTGAAATTCAAGTATATAAAAAAATACCTGTAGATAAAACACTCTTTTTCAAGTGTCCTAACTACAGGTACCAGTTTAAATTCTCTTAGTGTAGACTATTCTTTTTTTCATCTTTTAATTTTTGTGGAGTTACGTCATTTCCATTTGGATCAACAACCGTTACTCCTTTTAGCGTATTTTTCATAGAAGAACGGAAGACATGTAAATATTCTTGTCGCAAACTTTGCTGTTCTTCTTTTTCTTCACTAGTTAGTCCATTCCCTTTTGCCTTCCTTGATAATTCATTTATTCGATTAAGTTTTTCTTTTGATAACATAAAATCGCTCCTTAATTAACATGAAACAAATCTAAAGTAATAAAATCTAGTTATCTTAACTACATGTGTCATATTACTAAAAGAGCGTAAAAATGACAACTTCTAAGTACCGAAAATTTTATCTTTGGTACTTAAAAGTTGTCATCAGCTTGCATGCTGTCTATATATTCTTTATATCTTCTATGTACTGTAGCCTTACTAACATCATACCCAACACCTCGAAGAGTTGCTGCAATTTCTGCAAACGTTAATTTTTTTTGACGCAATTTAACAATTTCTCCGATGGGAACTTCAATTTTTTCCCTACCTCCATTGTTTGACAAGTTAGATAAGTTTTTTTGAGGTTGATAGCCATTTTTTACAGCTCTTTTCATTCCTCTTTTTATTTTGTAATTAACTAGTTTTCTCTGAAACTCTTCAACTGTTGCTAAAATATTTAAAACCATTTCATCCGTTTCAGACAATTGCGGCTCTCCTTGTTCACTTAAAGTGAAAATTTTACCACCTATTTTCTTGATTTCATGCAATAATGCGATTTTAGCATTCCCTCTTCCTAAACGTGTATCATCCTGAACGAGAATTGTATCAGCAGCATTTTCTTTTAATAAGGTTAATGCCTCAATGATTCCTTCTCGATCAATGTCATATCCACTATGTCTCTCTTCGATTATTTTAATGACTTTAATTTGATGTAATGTTGCAAGTCTTTCTAGTTCTTCTCTCTGTCTAATAAGTGAAGACTTTTGTGCTTCTTTTTCAGTGCTAACGCGACAGTAAATAATTGCCTTCACATAATCACCCTTCTTATTTAATTAAGGAACATTTCTTAGTATCTCATTCACTTGCAAGTTGTTCAACTTGGTAGTATTGATCTTTTTCTACAGGTACTATAACAACTTCTCCTGGTTTTATAATACTTGAATGTATATCATTGTTATCCTGTACCCATTTTACAAACTCTTGTTTCGAAATATTTGTTGATTTCTCAAATTTATTTGCAATGCTCCATAAACTATCTCCGTCTTCAACTGTAACCTGAAGGAATGTATCTGTTTCATTTTGTTTATCCATATAAATAATTGCTCCGGTAATTGCTACAAAAACGATAAAAAAGGAAAAAATAAAAGCGAATCTTTCAAATTTCATTTCAATCACCTCATAAG
>NZ_CADEPK010000101.1 GCF_902829255.1 Metabacillus niabensis
GATAAATCTTTTTTATAAATAATCGAACTTTGTTTTAAACGCTCAAACTTCATTTCAAATTACACTATTAATATTTTATTGAGTTTCTACTACTAACAAGAGGCGTTTTTTATTATGTTGAAGGATTGTTTGGAGAAATATTGAAATTACAGTGATGATAATCATTCAAAAAATTGGGAGTGGTTCGATGCCTTTAATTAAGGTTTATATGAAAAGTAGACAGGATATTGATAAGAAAGATATTGCACATAGTTTAAGAGATAAGTTGCAAACGATATTAAAAATAAAAGGATAGAAAAACCAGCGTGTTTTCCCTGGTCATCTATCCTTCACTTTTCTATAGTGCTTCTTCTTTAATATTAGGGATTAACGGAGTTCTAACTGAATTGATAAAGCTCTTTCCAGATCCCCAGCCAATATCAAATATCCCTTCACCATTTCCTGTCGAAATGCATTTCATCACTGTCTCACCGTCAAAATTATCTATCGTAACAGTTAAAGAAGCAGTACTTGAAGTTCTTAAGAAATATTTCTCGAGGACAAAAATACAAATTTGTTCATCATCTTTTCCTGTTACTTTATAATCGTAAAAGACAATTAAATCTTTTAATTTACTATCCTCCGTTATTTTTAAGGCAGCATCAAATGGTTTTATGTTAAGTTTAAATTCAGCATATTTTTTCAAAATGATTCCCTCTCTTTTTGACAAAACTTCTACACTTGTTTTCAAATTTAACTGGTTATCTACTTGATATGTAAGTGGAA
Source organism: Metabacillus niabensis (assembly GCF_902829255.1). Lineage (GTDB taxonomy): Bacteria > Bacillota > Bacilli > Bacillales > Bacillaceae > Metabacillus > Metabacillus niabensis. The sequence continues at coordinate 766 of NZ_CADEPK010000101.1, forward strand.
CATGACACTAGCTTCAATAACCCTATAAGCTATATACGAATAAGGAGCTTAAAAGGTTTCTATATAATGAGCAGGGAAGTGCAATTTAACAAAAAAACAGTGAGAAAATAAATGGAAGTATGCTAATATAAAAGTAATTAAATACCAAAATGGAATCGATTCGGAGGAGCCTGTCACTAAGGGGATTATTATGCCTTTTAGTAACAGGCTTTTTTATTAGCATTTAACAATAATATGGGGGATGAAAATGAAAACAAAAAATAAGCTTGTTCGGATATGGAAAGTACTATCGATGGCTCTTGTTATATTCCTTAAAATTTATTGGTTTAAGATTCGAAGAAAGCCTAAAAAAGAGTGGGAAAAACTTTGGGGAGAAATAGGAGAACGATTTCGTAAAACACTGTTTGAGCTTGAAGGTTTGCTCATTAAAATTGGACAGATTTTAAGTACTCGTAGTGATTTGCTGCCTGAAGCTTTTATACGTCAAATAGAAGATCTTACTGACCAGGTTCCTCCCTCTGATTGGAAGGAAATATACGAAATTCTTAAGAAGGAATGGGGCGATCCCGATCAACACTTTCTTGTCATTGAAAATACCGCAATTGCCTCTGCGTCCATTGGAGAGGTATATAAAGGAGTTTTAACAGATGGAAGAGAGGTTGCCATTAAAGTAAAGCGTCCAAATATTGATTCGATTATTGAAACAGACTTCCGTATTTTAAAAATCATTATTTGGTTTTTGGATTATCTTGTTTCAATTCCAAAAGGGTTTATCAATTTCAAAGTGTTGTTTCAAGAACTAAAACAAGTAATTGAGCAAGAACTTGACTATTCAAAAGAACTTCAAACCATTATGCTATTCAAGGAACGATTTAAGGATATGGATGACGTAAAGATTCCGTCAGTTTACCTGGAACTTAGTACAGCAAATGTCCTTGTCATGGAATGGGTAGAAGGGATTCGACTTACTGATATAAACGGATTAGCTCAAATAGATGTGACTAGGGAGGAACTGGCTAAAAAGCTAATAAAAGTCTTTCTTCCTCAATGGCTTGAACCAGGAATGTTCCATGCAGACCCGCATACAGGAAACATTTTAGTATCAAAGGAAGGAAAAATCATTTTGCTTGATTTCGGAATGATAGGAGAAATTACTAAAAAGGATGCTACTTATTTTCAAAGGTTGATTGAAAGCATCTTAACTAAAAATTATTCTAAAGCTGTCGACTGCCTGTCACATTTAGGCTTTTTGCTTCCCCAAGCAGACTTGAAAACAGTCGAGCAGTTATTTGCTGAATTTATCTCTTATCAACCTGAGCAATTAAAGGAAATGGACCTCATTGCACTAAAATTGGAAATAAACGACTTGATTCAAGCACTTCCTGTTCAGGTTCCAACAAGATTTGTCTTTTTAGGAAGATCTTTCGTAACGATAGAAGGGATTGTCAGTCATTTGGCACCAGATACAGATCTCATTGAGTTAAGTAAGCCTGTTTTTATCAAATGGCTGAACAAACAAGGGAATAGTAAATGGTCCTATGTTTGGGCTTGGCTTCAATCACACCCGATTTTTAAATTCGTTCATTCTGCTACTGAATTTTTAAATGCTCCAGAAAAATTAGAAAGATTAAAGGAAATTGAACAAAGAAGACAATTTCAATTTAAAATATATGAAACGAATAAAAAGCAATTCTTTCAACTAACCATGCTTGGACTTGTAGGAATTGCAGCAGGTATCTATACCTCACATGATCTCATTTTGAATGTGTCAGTTGGATTATCTGCTATATCGATAGTCGGGTATCTTTTTAGTAGCTATAAACTAAAAAAATGGCTGAAGTACATGCCTGAAAAGCGGAATTGATAAAGGGAATAATGATATTCAAAGCAAAAAAAGCTATTTTTCATGTTAGGATAAAATAATTAACGCGATAATGTATGGGAAATGGTAGGAGGATTACAGTGGATATTGTGTTAGAAACTATGGAGTTTGTAAAGCGAAAACTATCTGGAGAAGAGTCGGGCCATGATTGGTGGCATATTGACCGTGTTTATTCGAATTGCCTTCAAATTATGAATGAAACCAATGAAGTACTCAATAAAGAAGTAGTAGAACTCGCTTCCCTTCTTCATGATATTGCAGATTGGAAATTCAATAATGGTGATGAGACAGTTGGACCAAGAGTGGCGAGAAAATGGTTAGAATCACAACAGGCTGAAGAGGAAGTGATTGATCATGTCTGCCAAATCATTAAAGATCTTTCATTCAAAGGTGCAGGCACAAAATCTCCAATGAAAAGCTTAGAAGGGCAAATCGTACAGGATGCCGATCGATTAGATGCGATTGGTGCTATCGGGATTGCGAGGGCATTTGCTTATGGAGGATATAAGGGACAGGAATTATTTAACCCAGCTATTGAGCCGAAACTGCATGAAACAGCCGAACAATATAAATCACAACGAACAACAACGATTAATCATTTTTTTGAAAAGCTTTTATTACTTAAGGATCGCATGAATACCCCAGCAGCAATAAAGATCGCCAATGAACGCCATCAGTATATGATAAACTTTTTGGACAATTTCTTGAGAGAAAATAATGGTGAGGGGTCTGTACATTATAAAATACTATCTTCTTATAAAGAAAAGAGCTAATCATTTATTAATAAAGATGAAAAATGATAGCTAAAAATCTTTTGCAGGACATTATCCTGAAAATTGACAATCAAAAATTTTGCGCTCAATCCCTTTTTGACAAAAAGGGCGAGATTGTTCTGAAAGTCACTTTATAAAATTTTAATATAGATTGAAGAAATGTTAATAAATATCCAGTATCATAGCTTAACTAATAATAAATATTTTATATAGTGAATTGAGGTATTCAGTTCAACGAAAACCTTGCAAGCACATCAAGAATATATCGTAAGGGGAAAGTAATGAAGATACGTGAAAAGTTTACATGTCCGTTGGAATTAACACATGATGTCATTAAAGGAAAATGGAAACCTATTATACTATGGAGACTAAGACTTGGGGAAACGTCATTATCAAAGTTAGAAAAGGACATAGAAGGAATAACTCAAAAAATGTTATTAGAACAACTTAAAGAATTAATAGAATTTGGTTTTGTAAATAAAAAGGTATATGATGGTTATCCTCTACAGGTGGGGTATGTTTTAACAGAACCACAAGGTAAGAGAATAATCGATGCATTAAGTATTATGCAACAAATTGGAATCGATTTTCTACTCGAAAAAGAATATGCGGTGAAAATTCAAGAATAACCATCATACCCACCAAAAAGTAAGTAATACACAAGAGAAAGATTCCTCTATATAATCATTTTTGCGAATGGTTGTGGAAAAACCAAAAATGTAGAGGAGGAACAAAAAGATGATCGTAACAAGTACTGGTATACATAATGGGAAATTTGATGATAAATATGGAAAAAGAGGGAAGCAGTTTAACCAAAATGGTATCCCAACATATTCGATTCCATTACGAATTGAACAAGCACCAAAAGAGACTGTTTCTTTTGCGTTAGTTTTAGAAGATAAAGATGCTTACCCAGTAACCGGAGGATTTTCGTGGATTCATTGGCTCGCTGCTAATATTACAAGAAATGAGCTATATGAGAACGATAGCCTTTTATCAAATGATTTTGTACAGGGAGTTAATAGCTGGACAAGTATTCAGGGGGGAAAGCAAAGCAAAATTCTATCTAGTTATTATGGTGGGATGACACCTCCCGATTCTCCGCACCTATATGAAGTTCATGTGTATGCATTAGACACGAAACTAGAGATAGAAAACGGATTTCCCTTGAATGAACTTCATAAAAAAATGGAGAACCATATATTAGAACAATATACTCTTAAAGCATACTATGAAAATTAATTATTCTTATTCAGCAGAGTGGTTAGAAGAAAGAGGAAAAGCTATCTCAACTAGCTTTGGATTCCCTCCTGAAAAACTACCATTAGTATGATTTGTTAATGCACTCACCAAAATCCAATTACTTGCGCAACTTAAAACTATAAAAAAAATTGATGAATTAAAGATGAATATATATTAGTAAGGCATTACAGCGCGATTTACAATAAAGGAAAAGGTGGGAGGTAAAACAAAATGAATGATTTTATAAAAGAGCATATTAGGGCTGTACTTGCTGAATTAGAACTTCGATTGATAAAAACAATTTCCTCACTAAATGATGAAGACTTGAATTGGAGGCCTAATAATAAAAGTAATAGTATAGCCAATTTAGTTATTCATATATCTGGTCATATTCATCAGAGAATTGAAGTCGGGATCATGCAGGAGAAGGATTGTAGAAATCGAGAGGCTGAGTTTTCACGTGATTTGTTTGTTCATAAGGAAAGCTTGATTAATACTATACACACATCCTTTTCAAGATTCATGAATGTGGTTGAAGCTTTAACAGAGGAAGAAATGTTGAAAACACAAGTTCTTAGTGGAAACAGAACTCAAACAAATGTAGAAATCATGTTAAGATGTTTAGAACATTACTCTGAACATCTAGGTCAGATTATTTATATTTCAAAAATGAGATAACTTAAGTTTTCTAATTCACTAAATTATCATTTTTAATTTAGTGTTTTTTTACAATTTTTATTGTTGTTTAACTACCCTATTTGTGATTTATATAAAGTAAATAAAATTGATAACATCAAAGGGGATAATGATGAATCTACATGCATTGCGTATATTTGCTGAAGTGGCAAAATGCGGGAGTGTCACTCGCTCAGCAGAAAATCTTTTAATAAGTCAACCTGCTGTAACTGCTCAAATTCGTAATCTTGAAAAGGAAATTGATTTGAAATTAATTACTGCAAATGGACGATCAATTCAATTAACTGAAGCAGGGGAAATACTTGCCGTCTATTCAAAGCAGCTATTTACACTTGAAACGAAAATTGAAGAAGAAATGCAGAATATAAGAAATGGTGTCAAAGGTAAACTGCGAATATGTGCAACGGATTTACCTGGGAGCACTGTACTTCCGAAATGGCTAGTTAAATTTAAGAAAGCATATCCCATGGTAGATGTTCAGTTTTCTAAAGGAAGCTCGCAAACAGCTTATCAACGCCTTCAAGACCATGCTGTTCAATTGGCGTTTATTTGTGGTGAGGCGAAAGAAGAAGAGGGGATTGAATATTTCACACTTCTAGAAGATGAGCTTATCTTCATTGTACCTAACAATCATCATTATAATGGGAAAGAAATTTCTTTAGAAAAGATGATGAAAGAGCCGTTCATACTCCGTGAACAAGGGAGCTATACGAGAAAAAAATTATTTTCGTTATGTAACGCAAGCGGAATTGATATGCCTCTCTCTCAAATCGGAATTGAAGGGATGAAAGAATCAATTGAAGCAGTAAAAGCAGGATATGGTGCTGCGCTAGTTCCTGCACTTGCGGTAGAAAATGAGCTAATTAAGGGAGAACTGGGAAGGGTTAATATCAAAGATCTTTTTATTAAACATCCGATCAAGCTTTGTAAGCGAAAGCAAGATGAGCCATTGTCCACAGCGACAAACTTTATTTCATTTATTAAAGCCGAGCTTAATTTATAAAAAAATCCTTCTCCCCCAATTATATAATTAATCTATTTAATCTAAATAGAAAATGCGAGAGTCCTTTGCTAGAAGGAGTATAGGTGAGGTAAAAAGTTATCATAAAATTTTAGTGTTTTTGAATAATCTAAAGGGAATAGGAAATATTTGGCGAAATGATTAGGTAAAAACTTAGGAGGTTTTTTATGTTTATAACAATAGACCATTTTTTAAAATCTTGGGAATTTGAATCAGGGGTCACTCATAAATTACTCAAAAGTTTAACGGATGACTCGCTTAAACAGGAAATCACCTCACAGAATTGGACGTTAGGACGTATAGCTTGGCACATAGTTACTTCTATTCGCATCATTGCATCTAATACAAATTTAACTTTTGAAGCTCCCAAAGAGGATTGGCCTGTACCAGAGTCTGCTCAGTTTATAGCAGACAGCTACCTGCAAGCTAGCCATTCATTTATACAGTCTATAAAACTTAGGTGGAGCAATAAAGATTTAGAAGAATGTATAGACTTTTTAGGTCAAAAAATTCCAAATGGATCACTATTGTTATTTTTGATTCAGCATCAAAACCACCATCGTGGACAAATGACCGTTCTAATGCGACAAGCAGGATTAACAGTTCCAGGTATCTATGGCCCTTCTAAAGAAGAATGGGCAAATTATGGTATGGAAGCTCCAAAAATGTAATAAGTCAATAATAAGGAGCGTGTGATGTTAGTAGGTTTTGTTTACAGACATCTACCTAAGAACTAAAAAAATAGCAGTATTCATGGTTAGTGAATAATTATGAATACTGCCATTTATTTTTTGGATTTATAAAAATGTAACTAGAAGTATCTTCTCTCTTTTTAAATGGATGGTTGCTCTGCGTATTTTTTGAAATTATCTAGAATTGCCTGCCATCCTTGTTGCTGAAACTCAATTGGATTGGAAGTTTCAGCGTCAAAGGTTTCAATTACTTCAGTTCCGTTTTCTAGACCTTTAAAAGTAATTTTAACTTTTCTTCCATCACCAAGTGTATAAGCAATAACCTCATGTAAAATCACTTCATCGTAGATTCCACTAAAATCGAACCCAAAACTGCCATCTTTCGCTTCCATTCTTGAAAGAAATTTTCCTCCTGCTCTCAAATCATTCTCTGCTATTGGTGTGTGCCACTCATCTGAAGCATTGTTCCATTTTTTTATATGTGCTGGCTCCGTCCAATATTTCCATACCGTTTCTACTGGGATGTGAACTGTTGTTTCTACCGTAATCTTTTTAGCTGTTTCCATTTTAAATCATACCGCCTCTCTTAATAGAAGAATTTTTTGGTATGTTGTATACATTAGGTGTCTGATTTCATTGTAGAGGATTTTGAAAATTCACGCTACTGTATTATAGGTTCCTTTGCTATAATAGTCACCTTTTTCTTCCCTTTTCATCATTAAGGGGAATAATGGTAAATACTTTGAGATGAATGAAAGACTTGATAAAGAATATTAACTAGTTTCTTATCATTTAATGGGAATTAAAATTATAGAAGGAAGTACAATGCTATGGATTTCGAAAAAGTTAGTAGGAGCCTTGAATTCTTGGGGAACGAAAAAAATGTACAATCCAATGGGGTGCACGAGACACTTTTTGTGTGACTACGGGAGCTATGAAACCAATCGCGAAGAATAGATTTACAAGAAGGACGCTCACTTAAGCGCCCTGAAATTAGTTAATGAATTTCTTCATTTTCTTATATTTTATTTAAAATGAACAGCCTTGAATTAAAATCTCCTGGCACATTATGTTCGGAAAAATTTTGAAACAATTTATGGTCTAATTGAATACCAATTTCCATTAATTCATCTCCATTAAAGCTGCCATCTACACCATCTATTTCATATGTGAATGCTTCATTTAAACCTTTTAATAGCAATCTCTTAAAGCTTGGATTTGGTTCACATAGTATTTGATAGTCAGCGACAATTGCTTTTGATTGATCTTCAGAAACAACCATCCATGTTGTACGGTTTCCATTATGTTCAAATGGACTATTGATTCGATAGAATATTCCGTATTGGAAAAGCTCACGGTGCTCCTTAAAGAAAGATATCTGTTCTTTCATTTCAACCTTTTCTTCATTCGTTAATTCTGTAACGTCTAGCTCATAACCAAACGCTCCAAAGTAGGCAACATTTGCTCTTGTTTTAAGACTTGTAATTCGACCAACCTGATGGTTAGGAACCGCTGACACGTGCGCTCCGATTGAACTGATCGGATAAGCGAAAGAAGTACCATATTGGATTTTTAACCTTTCTACTGCATCTGTATCATCACTTGTCCAAGCCTGCGGTGCGTAGTAAAGCATTCCAGGATCAAAACGACACCCACCACTAGCACAAGATTCAAATAAAACATTAGGGAACTCATTTGTTAATCGCTCATAAAGATCATAAACACCTAAGATATAGCGATGCGTTACTTCACGTTGACGGTTCGCTGGCAAAGTTGCTGACCCTATTTCTGTCATATATCGATTCATATCCCATTTTACATAAGAAATTGGTGCATCTCGGAGGATATTAGTCATCATTTCATAAATGGAATCGACTACTTCCTTTCTAGAATAATCCAGGACATATTGGTTACGTCCGTGAGACTGGTTACGATTCGGAACATGGATTAACCAGTCAGGATGTTCTTTGTACAATTCACTCACCTTTGAAACCATTTCTGGTTCAAACCATAACCCAAAGTCCATGCCTAATGCTGTTATTTTTTCAGCAAGTCCTGAAATCCCATTTGGTAATTTATTATGGTCAACGAACCAATCTCCCAACGAGGTTGTATCATCATCACGTTTACCGAACCATCCATCATCTAATACAAATAGCTCTACTCCAAGTTCTTTCGATTGTTTTGCGATCTCTACGATTTTTTCTTCATTAAAATCAAAGTATGTACCTTCCCAGTTATTTGTTAAAACTGGGCGGGGCTCATCTCGCCATTTGCCACGCGCTAATCTGGATTGGTACAATTTATGAAATCGTTGACTCATCCCATTTAACCCTTGATTTGAATATACCATTACTACTTCAGGTGTTTGAAAGCTTTCTCCCTGCTCTAGTAGCCAGTTAAAGTCAAAAGGATTAATCCCTATGCTTATACGTGTAATATCTAAATAATCTACTTCTACTTGTGCTAAGAAGTTTCCACTATAGACGAGGCTAAAACCATAGACTTCGCCTTGGAATTCTGTCGTTTCGGGGCGCTTTAAAGCAAGAAATGGATTGTGTTGGGCACTACTAGTTCCACGCGTACTAGAAATGTGCTGGATACCCTCTTCTAACTTTCGGGTTTTTACGTGTCTTTCTCGCGCCCAAGCACCGGAAAGCTGAACCATTTCATAGTTTGAGTCGAAGAAATCAACATTTGCGCTCATTGTGCGAAGTAGATTAATTGACTCAGTTCCATGATTAACAAACTTTACACTTCTTGTAATTGCATCATGCTCAGCAAAGACAGAATATAGCAGAACTAATTCAGTGTTAATCACCTCATCAAATAGAGTAATCTCTAGTGTCTCCACATCATCGTTTTTTTCCGCATAAGTTGCCGGTAATCCTTCTAACTTTGGTTTTCCATGAAAGACACGGTGGGACTTATATTGAAAATCTGTAATTCTACTACCATTTTCTTGCAATATTTGAAAAGCTGGTTCACGAAAATCTGTTGTACCATAAGAAGGATATTCTTGCTTCGTTTGTTCTAAAGAAAAGTTCATATCTCCTTCTTTTAAATACGTAATATTAGAGCGATGTCCTTGTACTAATAAATGGTCAAATGAATCTTTATGTCTTACTTTTTTACCGTAATACAAATGACCAAGTTGGTTATTATCTAATATGTTAAAAATGTAACTTGAATTTGTTGTTTGTAGGTGAAATTCTCTTGTTTGATCATTATAATGAATGGCCATATAGATAACTCCTTATAAATCAATTTTTATTCTTTACCAATCCAATTCTTAGACCCTTAATAATCGTAGCAGTTGTCATTCAATGGAGACCTATAAATAGGACTTACGCTAAGGTGAACCCCTTAGCCTTAACTGAAAAAATTACTGGTATTTTTGAATGGATATACAATATCAAATATGTAAGTACTAAATTAATTTTTGAGTATAGCCTTGATAGGTTAATGCTCTTTTCTACCAATCGATTCTAGTCGTCAATACTAGTGTCCTATATCCCATAAATCAATATGAACTGAACTTTCTCCATTCAATGATTCAATAAACAGATACTCTTGGTTAGGATAAGGAAATACTCTACTTGATGCTACGTATCTTCCACCATTAACAAATATTTCAATTGAGCTCTGATCTATGAAAATGTGTAATTTGACTTTATTTTCGATATTCTTTGCTATAAGTCTAGTTGTTCCAAATTCTTCAGCAAAGGATTCTCCAGATAATGTGCGGTCTAAAATAATTTCCCTTGTTTTGCTGTTAATAATTAATGACGTTTTTCTATGATTATCTTTGTCTGCTCTAAGACCAATAATAATTTCTTCAGAACTTCCTATAGTAATATTCATTTGAAGCTCACACGTCACACCTATCCTCTTTTTTAATTGATTCTCAGGAGACAGCTCTTTATCGAGACTTTCAAGATTTTTTCGTAACTTTTTTAACTCTTGTATAGGTTTCTGGATCAGTCTCCCTTTTTCTACTGTTAGCTCTCTAAGAATAGTAAGACATCCACAATGCCCATAGACTTCTGTTGGATACTTAATTTCAGGTAGACCCATCCAAGCACTTAAAATCCTTCGACCATCAGGTGCTTTCATTGTTTGGGTCGCATAAAAATCAAATCCTAAATCAAGTTCTTGAAATTCATCATGGTCATATACTAAAGATTGATAATCTAATGGTTTGCCAATACAGTAGCCTGTTTGATAAATATTATTAAAGTTTGTTCCATCTTTCTTTAATCCTTGAGGAGAAAAGAGAAGCACGCCGTTCCCATCTAATTCGAAGTAATCTGGACATTCCCACATATAACCGAAATTATTATAGTTTGTTTTTAATTCGCCACTGACTTGCCAATTTTCACAGTCCGAAGACTCTAATAAAAGACAAGCCCCTGTTTTATTCTCTCGTTGGATTCCTACTGTTGCGTAGTAGAGATTGTTTTCTTTCCAAACTTTCGGGTCTCTAAAATGATCGGTATATCCTTCTACAAGACCTGAATATCCTGGAGACATCAATTTAGTTATCTCCCCGTCGACACCCATTTTTGCAATCATTTGATAGGGAGTTCTAATCCCATTCTCATCGCGAGTATTGCCTGTATAAAATAAATATAGTTCTTCATTTTTAACGATGGCACTTCCAGAGTAAGGACCGTGACTATCAAAAACGGTATCTGGTTCTAGACCAGGTCCAACAGATTCCCATTTAACTAAATCATCGGAAACTAAATGATACCAACCCTGATACCATATATCTGGTTGAACATATCTTATTGGTGACCATTGATAAAATAAATGATATCGACCATTATAAAAACTGAATCCATTAGGGTCATTTAAATACCCGGTATCTGGCTCAATATGAAATTTTTGTCGGTAAGGACTTTTTTTTGTTTTTATTTTTGCCGTATTTAAAATTTCTCTTGGAATATCACTATATTTTTGAAATCTTGACGTAACCTTCATATATTCTCCCCAGCATCAACCATTTTTTTACTTTTATCTTTTTCGATAATTATTTCTGTAGATTTCTTCTTTTCATATATTTTCCCAATGCCATATGCAAAGATAATTCCTAAAGCTAATGCAATTAAATGTGAAATGACAAAATGTAAATAACCGTTATTTGCTGGATCGACGATTGTAAATGCTGGCAGGCCTGTCGTTCCAAATCCGACTGAAGTTAATTGTGTAAAGAATACATAAGCTCCAGCTAACGAACTTGCAATACATCCTGCAATTAAAGGATACTTATATTTTAAGTTCACACCGAATATGGCAGGCTCTGAAATCCCGAATAAAATTGAAACAAATGCAGAAATGCAAATTTCTTTTGTTTTTTTATTTTTGAAGTGTAAATACATGTAACCAAGGACTGCACCACCTTGAGCAACAATTGCTACAGACATAAGTGGATTTAAGAAATCTCTTCCTGTGTTGGCTAATAGCTGACCTTCAATCGCACCGAATGTATGGTGCAAGCCTGAAATAACGATAATTTGTTGAACACCCGCAAAAATCATATAACCAAATACACCTAAATTTTCAGCCATCCATAATAAACTATTTGTTAGACCATCTCCTAACAGTCTTCCAAAAGGTCCTATAATCGTGAATAACAATAGGGAAGATACAAGGATTGTGAGCATGGGTGTGAAAACAAATTTTATAATATCCGGTAATACACGGTTAAAGTATTTATCTAACAACGCGACGACGAAACCGATCATAAGCGCAATAATAATACCGCCTTGAAAACCAACTAATTCGACCTTCAGGCCAAATACATTAGCTACATCTGCACTTGCATTTCCAGAAGCGACTTGAAACGCATCTGCTAAATTCGGGTGTACCATAATGGCTCCAATCGCCAAGCCTAATGCTGGTCTTCCTCCAAACCTTTTTGTTGCAGAATAAGCTACAATTAATGGTAAAAAGGCAAAAATACCTGATGAAGCAATTGAAACAACATTATTCAGACCTGATACAGCAGGGAAATGCTCAACAATAGATTGTTTTCCAAACAAACCTTGTGTAGAAAGTAGCGATGTCAAACCCATTAGTAGAGCAGCTGCTAATATACATGGCATTATTTCAATAAAAACATCTGATATTGACTTAATAAACTTTTGGAAAGGATTTTGTTTTTGGAAGGTTTCTGTTTTTTGTATCCCCTCCATGTTTTTGTCCATTTGTAAATAATCAACTAATTCTTCGTGGATGCCATTTACTAAACCGGCACCAAAAACAATTTGTAACTGATCTCCGGCAACAAAAGCACCTTTTGCTAACCTAACACCTTCTATTTTCTTCATATCAGCCTTACTGTTATCTTTTAAAACTAATCTCAAACGAGTTGCACAATGTGTAACTCGTTGAATGTTGTCTTTACCACCTACATATTTCTCCAAGTCCTTCGAAATATCGTTATATTTATTACTCATATTTTCACTCTCCTATTAAGTTAGCGACTTTTGTTATGATTTTCATTTTATATAATTATGTACTATTATTAAATGGAGAAATGTAGACAACACTAGCTAAATTGTTGTAGATAGGAGTAGATTATGCGCTATATTTTTAATAACCACCGTGAAAATGATAGTATATATCTCTATTCCGGTGGCTATGATCCATGTGAAAAAGGCCATACGTATGGTCCAACTGTAAGAAGTGGGTATATGTTGCATTATGTCCGTACTGGAAAAGGCATTTTTACTAGTGAGGGTAAGAAATATCACTTAAAAGAGGGTGACTTCTTTTTTATTGAACCAAATAAAGTAATAAAGTATGAGGCGGATAATCAAATGCCTTGGAGTACTTACTGGATCGGTTTTAGAGGATCGTTAATTAAAGATTATATAAGAAGAACAAGCATCTCTCGTTTTAATCCTATATTTAATATTGAAAAAGCGGGACAAATTAAAGATAAGCTAAGTGAAATCATCGAAATTTCTATGATTAAGGAAGATAATGATTTGTTATTAAATGCCAAACTACTAGAAATCCTTTACTTATTAACTAATTTGTTTCCGAATATAAAAGAAAAAAATGCAGAAAGAAATGGTAATATGTTATTTGTTTTAGCCCTTCAGTTTATACGAAATAATTTTGAGACTGACATTCAGATCTCAGAAATAGCAAACTCTTTAGCCATCGACAGGACATATCTTCATCGACTTTTCAAAAAAGAGTTAGGAGTTAGTCCAAAGGAATATTTAACAGAATGCCGTATCAGAAAGGCTAAAGACTTATTGAAGACTACAGATTTACCAATTAGTACTGTAGCAAAATCATCCGGTTATGAAGATACTCAGCAATTTTCCAAAGTATTTAAACATCAAACAACGTATACACCTACTCAGTATAGGAATCAAACCATTTAAATCTTTTTGTCGAAAGAGCGTTTTTTATTTCTATAAACGTTCTTATAAAAGTAGCTCATTAATAGTTTGACGTCTATTGCTAGCATATTGTCATTTAATGCTAGTTACAGAACTGTATTATATAAGTAAAATGAAATAACTATCTCGTTAACAAAACTAGCTGTTAATGTGTTGATGGTAAGAGGGGTGTAATAAATGACTTCACATACTCGTATTAGAATACCAGATGGATTTTGGGCGGGACTGTATCAACTTGGAATTATGGCTCAAGATGTGGTTAGGAAAGCAAAAATGCCGCTTACTGTAATCACTGAATCAGTTGTTACTACTGAGCAATATTTCGCAATTTGGCAAGCATATTCCGATATTATTGGTGACATGGAAGATGGGATCATTAAGCTTCCAATAGTATTTGAAACAGCTCAATATCCACCGTCAGTACTGGCAGCTTACCATGCTCGTGATTATAGGGATGCTCTAAAGAGAATGGCTCGTTACAAAGAAATGTGTCCTCCTGAAAATATTCGGATTGTGGAGGAAGGAGAAATTTGTACAATTGAAGTGGAATGGCTGGATACTGATCAACCTGGTCCACCATTGCTTGTTGGAACTACACTTGCATTTTTACTAGAGCTAGGGCGACGAGGTATTGGTTTGCCTTTAAAAGCGAGATTAATAGAATTTAAACATTCAATGAGTCAAGTAAAAGAAATTGAGGAATACTTTGGCTGTCCTATCCAAATGGGTGCTAAGTGTAACAGATTGACATTGCATAGAAGAGATTTAGATCGTCCATTTGCTTCTTACAATGCTGAATTACTGGACATATTAACGCCTGTCCTAGACCAAACATTGGAAGAACAGCGACAAAGTCACTCTATAACAGAGATAGTTAAGTGGATATTGAAACGCAATCTAACAGGAGAACGACTAGAAATACACCATGTAGCAAGTGAGTTGGGAATGAGCGAACGAACTTTACAGCGCCGACTAACTGACGAACAAACTACCTTCAAACAGCTTTTGAGAGAAGCCCGCCATGAACAGGCAAGGGAGTATTTAGCAAATCCATCTTTAGATATTAAAGAAGTGGCTTTTCTTGTAGGGTATAAAGATCAGAGCTCGTTCTATCGGGCCTTCCGAGGTTGGGAAGGAAATACCCCTTTGAATTGGAGAAATGAATATGCAACTATAAATTCGATAAGGTGAAAACGTCTTAAATGAAAAGGAAAGCAAAGGAGAAGTATATGATGGAAATGGGATTAAACAATAAAACAGCCTTAGTTACAGGTTCCTCAAAAGGGATAGGGAAAGCAATAGCTATAGAACTGGCTAAAGAAGGAGTTAACGTTCTTATAAATGGACGTAGTTATGAAGAGGTAGAAAAAACTGTAAAGGAAATTAAATCAGCTTTTCCAGCTACTTCTCCTCAAAATGCTACAGCTGATATTGTTGATGCCGAACAACGAGAAGCATTAGTAAAAAAATTTCCCAATGTTGATATTTTAGTTAATAACATGGGAATATATGAAATTATGCAATATGAAGATGTTACCGATGAAATATGGGAAAAATACTTCCATACTAACGTATTAGCTGCAAATGGATTATCCAAATATTATTTAACTAAAATGTTGGGAAATAATGATGGACGCATTATCTTTATTGCTAGTGAAGAAGCAGTAATGCCTTCGGGACAAATGCCTCAATATTGTATGACAAAATCGATGCTTTTATCATTGGCAAAAAGCTTATCAAAATTAACAAAAGGAACCGATGTTACAGTCAATACGATTATGCCTGGACCAACGCTTTCTGAAAATGTGCAACAAATTATTGAGGGTATTTACAATCATGATCATATGCCTTTTTCAGAAAAAGAAAGACAGTTTATGATAAATAATCTACCTCAATCTGAAATACAGCGATTTATTAAACCGCTGGAAATAGGGAGACTAGCTACATTTTTATGTAGTCCATATGCGTCTGCATTCAAGGGATCTCCAATCCGTATGGATGGAGGAATGGTTCCAACCATATATTGATATGTAATTTTAGCTGCCATTTGGTAGCATTTATTTAATATTACAGAATCATGCTTATGTTTCTACAGGGCTAGTCAAATATTTCGACTAGCCTTTTTCCATTTACTTATTTCGCTCACGTGCAGCTTCAGGTCCTTCTAAAGTAGTTGCACCTGGGTAATTTAATGATTGGTCACGATCTGACTCAACACGTTTGCTTTCGCGTAGTTTTTTCTCTTGGCGATCTTTGCCCATTTATTGAACCTCCTTCAATCGTTTTCTATTTATTTTTTGTTAAATTCGTTAGAAATATTATGACAATTTTTAGGGCTTTTTTTGCTCATAGCTTTCCGTTGCTTTTTTAGAAACTATGTGAATTATTTATTGTATTATTCTGAAAATTGTGATATATTTATAGGTAATTTCTGGTATGTATAACTGGCGTAACGTGGATAACCACGAGGGAATACATATTTATAATGTCGTACGCCTGGGCAAAGCATTTGAATGTTCAAATGCTTTTTTATTATTTTTAGGGAGATGATTAGATGAGTAATGAGAAAGCTTCCAGGAATGTTGCGATTTTAATTTTTGAAAATGTCGAAATTCTCGATTTTACAGGTCCATATGAAGTATTTATAACTGCGAGCAATAGAGGAAAGGATTTCAATGTTTATACAGTTGCTGAAAAACAACAGCCTATCATTGCCTTAGGGAATCTTAGTATAAATCCTGCGTTTTCCTTTGAGAATTGTCCGACTCCAGACATCGTTATCATACCTGGAGGATGGGGTACAAGAAAAGAAATGAAGAATGAATCAATCCTCAATTGGATAAAGCAAGTCTCAATTGATGCAGAACTTGTCTTGTCTGTTTGTACTGGAGCATTGATCCTAGCAAAAACGAATTTAATTGACGGCTTAAAGCTGACAACAAATCGTTTGGCCCTTAATGAACTAAAAGAGGTCGCACCTAAGTCTGCAGAGCTATTGGATGCTCGCTATGTTGATAATGGGAAATTTATATTTTCTGCTGGGGTTTCAGCTGGTATTGATATGTCCTTATATGTTGTTGAAAGGTTATTAGGGGAAGAAAGAGCGATACAGACAGCCAATCTGATGGAGTATGATTGGAAGAGGTAGTGGTCAATTTTCGTCTACAGAAAAAATGGGAGTGGAGTATGAATATCCGTCTTTTGGTAAGCGAGGACCAGGATGAAGTTAAAAAACTGATGGAAGACCATCCTCTTCAGTTTCCATCGTTTATTATAGATAAATATCCTCAACGTTGGAGTAACTTTTTGAAGCTGAAATCTAATCGTAAATCAAACGGTTATTATGTTGCCTATACAGAAGCAAATCAAATCATTGGTCATGCAGGGTATCGATATGATGAAGTAACAGGCCTATATGAAATCGTTGGGGTTGTTGTAAAAAGGGATTTTAAGCGAAAGGGTATCGGTAAGGCATTAATAGAGACAATTTGTATGCAGGTTGAAAAATTGGGTGAAAGGAAAGTTATTCTTTATACATTGGGTCATCGTGAAAATGAAGCTACGATAATCTTTTATAAGCATATAGGGTTTCAGTTAGTTAAATACGAAAAGGATTTTTTTATTCCTGGTTTTCATCGTGTAACTTTTGTAAGGACAATGAATGAGGAAGTAAGGAAGAGATAGATGTAAAAGGTTTACCTGCATAGATAGAATGTTAACAGATTTTAACGATAGCGAATGAGCGATAAAAGATTTACCTTCGATCTCCAGCATGCGATTCTTCAATAAGAAGGTCGTTTTTTTAGTACTATAGCAGATAGGAATAGCCTTATGTATTTTGACTTTTTTGTATAGAGATTCTATAATAAATTATGTATTTACATTTTTAAGGAGGATTATTAAAAAATGACACATTCTATGAGACTACGATTCCCAGCTTTGAACCAGTAATTGAATATGGTCAAAGGCTCTGTTTGGATAAACAGAGTAAACGGGAGTAGTCTGTCCTTTTTTAATAATCTTCATTTTAAATAAGAGATACATGTCATTTTCTTGAGCAAGAAATAGGATGTTATTTCTTTTTACTATCACTATAGTGATAGGTACTATTAGGAATGATTTAGAAAGGTGGATTGGGTCTGCCTTTCTTTTTTTATGCAGTATACTGATATTTATGGAATGAAAGGAAGGGTACTTGGTGGCTTAATTTTACTAGTTCTTGCCAAGTAAGGACGGACTTATTTCCCTTTACTCTGAAATCACAGGCAGATCACCTGTGATTTTTTTGTGTAATGAAAATAAAGGAGGAGGGAATGATTATGCAATTTTTACTATTCTTTTGATACGGGCATGAAGCATGAAATGATGCTCGTATCGATATTCGCTATCGGTACGAAATGAATTTAATTATTTCGGGAGGTAGCAAATAATGGAACAATTATGTTTTGAATTAGAAAATATTGAAATCACTTATTTAGATAAAGAAATTTTAAATATTGAACGATTAGCTGTCCATCAATTTGACCGAATTGGTATTGTTGGGAAAAATGGTGCTGGGAAAAGCACGTTATTAAAGCTAATGGCTGGTATCGTGAAACCAACAAATGGAAAGGTTAATCGCCACGTAGAGTATGGCTACTTTGAGCAGCTTGAAGCTCCTAGAGACTATGAAGCAGATCCAGCATTACTAGGAAAATTAGGTGTGCCAATGGATTCTAATCAGTTAAGCGGTGGAGAACAAACAAGGATGAAGCTTGCTCAATTGTTTACACATTACAACGAAGCGTTACTAATAGATGAGCCGACAACACACTTAGATCAAGACGGTATTTCGTTTTTACTTGATGAACTAAAATATTATTATGGAGCGCTTATTTTAATTAGCCATGATCGTGCTGTATTAGATGAGCTCGTAACAACAATTTGGGAGGTTCATGATGGAAAGGTGCGTGTATATTCAGGAAATTATAGCAATTACTTGGTTCAAAAGAAGCTAGAACGGGAGCAACAGAGTCAAGCGCATGAACAGTTTATGAAGGAAAAGGGCCGGCTCGAAAAGGCAGCACAAGAAAAAATGAAAAAAGCCGAAAAAGTAGCGCAAGCAGGAAAAATGTCAAAAAGAGAGGCAAATGCCAAACCAAATAAGTCATTTATGACAAAATCAAAAGGAACGAGTCAAAAAGCGATTCAGCGTGCAGCGAAGGCTATTGAGCAACGAATGGAAAAGCTTCAGGAAGTTGAAGCGGTAAAAGAGGAGCGACCGATTATCTTCCATCAATCAAAAAGGCTGGAATTGCATAATAAGTTTCCAATTATGGCAGACCGATTTACCCTTCAAGTTGAGAACAAAGTATTATTAGATGAAGTAAGCTTTCAGCTGCCACTCGGTGAAAAAATAGCGATAATGGGCAGAAATGGGAGTGGGAAAAGTACGTTACTTTGCCAGATTGCAAATAAGTCATCAGGTTTAACCATTTCACCAAAAGCAAAAATTGGCTATTTTCGTCAAATGAGCTACCAATTTACGAGCAACGAGACAGTTCTTCAATTCGTGAAAAATCGCTCGGATTATGATGAAGGATTTTTACGAAGTGTCTTGCATTCGATGCAGTTTGTCGGAACTGATATACAAAAAAGTGTGAAATCATTAAGTGGTGGTGAAGCGATTCGTTTACAATTATGTCAGTTGTTTTTAGGAGAATATAATATTTTATTGTTAGACGAACCGACAAATTTTTTGGATATCCATGCGATTGAAGCATTGCAAAGATTTATAAAGGGATATGAAGGTACGATTATTTTCGTCTCACATGATCGCAGATTTACCTGGGATGTGGCAGACAGGAAATATATTATTGACGAGCAGCAATTAAAATTAACGGACTAATTAGTGAAAAGAGGTTGGGACAAAAGATTTTTAACATAAGAAAAATCCGAACTATAATTTGGAATTCTGCTTTAAACTTCGTGTCTTTTTTTTAATGGTAATACTTGTATATATTATTACTTTTTACTAGTAGTCGTTCTGGTTGATTTCCGCTACAGTACTCGCTTTCCGCGGGGTGGGTGGTGAGCCTCCTCGGTGTAAACCTGCGGGGTCTCACCTCTCCCACGCATCCCGCAGGAGTCTCGCACTTACGCT
>NZ_CADEPK010000102.1 GCF_902829255.1 Metabacillus niabensis
CTCTTTTAAATACTCGATTCATTAAACAAAGCATCACACTATTAAATCCAAATTTCGAAAAAGCACCTAAAAATAAATTGTAACTATAAATTTATCTTTAGGTGCTAGTTTCATAACTTATTAGATTATTTTGCTACAAATCTTCTTCTCACTAACAGTCCAATTAACGCAGTTCCGATCATGAGTAATCCAATCATCATGTAATTTGATTGGTTTTCACCTGTTTGTGGCAGCTTTTGTGGATCTCTTGCTGGTTCATTGTCTGGCTTTACAGGGTCTGTACCATCATTGTTATTATCTCCGTCGTTTGGAGGAGGGACATCACCATCAACTGGTACTACTTTTGTTTTTGTTGGTGTTGTCTTAATTGGATTTTCTGGATCCTTTCCTGGTTCATTTGGCTCTAATGGTTGGTCTGGGTCATATGCGATTGCGATGTTTTCAACGGTTGTATTTGCTGCACTTTCGAGCACCTTCACCTGGAAGGTAATTGTTGCTGTTTCACCAGCTCGTAAAGTAACAGGGCTAACCGTTAATTGACCTTCGCTCCAGACGTCACCATCTGTTAATGCTTTTCCATTTAATTTGGTCGTATTTGCGACAAGCTCAACTTGCTTAACGAGTTGATCCTGGATTGTTCCATTCCATTTTCCGCCCGTTTCACCGTTTTTCGCTTCAATCGTATATGTCACAATGTCTCCAACACGGACAGTTTCCTTATCGACTACCTTCGATAACGTAATGTCTGCAGGTAATTTTGTTTTTGTACCCGAATTTTTCGGTTCACTTGGTCGATCAAAACCTCCTGGATTTTCACCTGGGACTGTTCCTTCAACCGTTGCGATATTCGTAATATCACCTGTAGCGTCTTTTGTTACCGTTACGGTAAAGGCTACTTCTACCTTTTCGCCACCTTTTAGGCTGCCGATGTCAGCGACTGTTACCACTTGTCTATTCACTGCGCTGTCGTCTTTTGCTTCACCATTCACTGTTAATGTGCCTGGTACATAGCTTAAGCCTTCTGGAATGTTATCGACTACTTTGACATTGTTGATGATTGTTGTCGCAGCTTTGATGTTTTCAGCTGTAATCTTATATGTCAGCTGATCGCCAACTTTTACTTTTTGACCTTCAATTGCTTCACCTTCACGATTAAACACTGCTTTCGCACTGCTTAACTCTCCTGCACCTGGAACAACCTCTGTTTCAGCTGGTGGAGTTGTGATAGGATTCGACGGATCTTTTCCTGGCTCATCTGGATCTAATGGTTGGTCTGGGTCATACGCTGTTGCGATGTTTTCAACGGTTGTACTTACTGCACTTTCTAACACTTTCACCTGGAAGGTGATTGTCGCTGTTTCACCAGCTTGTAAAGTAACAGGGGTTACCGTTAATTGACCTTCACTCCATACGTCTCCGTCTGTTAATGCCTTACCATTTAATTTGGTCGTATTTGCGACTAGCTCGACTTGATCGGCGAGTTGATCCTGGATTGTCCCATTCCATACGCCACCAGTCTCACTATTTTTCGCTTCAATTGTATACGTAACAATCTCTCCAACACGGACAGTTTTCTTATCTGCCACTTTTGTAAGTGTGATATCTGCAGGTACTTTGACATCTGTTCCTGGATTTTCTGGTTCATTTGGTTGGTCTGGATCTCCTGGGTTTTCACCTGGAACTGTTCCTTCAACCGTTGCGATGTTCGTAATTTCACCTTTAGCTTCTGCTGTTACTTTTACAGTAAAGGCTACTTCTACTTTTTCGCCGCCTTTTAGGCTGCCGATATCATCAACTGTTACCACTTGGCCATTCACTGCGCTGTCGTCCTTCGCTTCACCATTCACTGTTAATGTACCTGGTACATAGCTTAGACCTGCTGGAATGTCATCGACTACTTTAACATTGTTGACAATTGTTGTCGCAGCTTTGATGTTTTCTGCTGTAATTTTATATGTTAGCTCATCGCCAACTTTTACTTTTTGGCCATCAATTGCTTTACCTTCACTATTAAACACTGCTTTTGCACTGCTTAATTCTCCTGCACTTGAAACAACTTCTGTTTCAGTTGGGGTAGTGGTGATTGGATTTTCTGGATCTTTTCCTGGTTCATCTGGATCTAATGGTTGGTCTGGATCAAACGCTGTTGCGATGTTTTCAACCGTTGAGTTTAGTGCACCTTCAAGTACTTTCACCTGGAAGGTTACTGTCGCTGTTTCACCAGCTTTTACAGTTACTGGACTCACCGTTAATTGACCTTCGCTCCATACGTCTTCATCAGCTAATGCTTTCCCGTTCAACGTCGTTGAACCTGAAACAAGCTCCACATTTGCTGGTAATGGATCCTCGATTGTACCATTCCATACGCCACCAGTTTCCGCATTTTTCGCTTCAATTGTATACGTAACAATGTCTCCGACATGCACTGTTTTCTTATCAGCGACTTTTGACAATGTAATATCAGCTGGTACTTTCACATCTGTTCCTGGTTTTTGTGGTTCATTTGGTTGGTCTGGATCTCCTGGGTTTTCACCTGGAACTGTTCCTTCAACCGTTGCGATGTTCGTAATTTCACCCTTAGCGTCTTCTGTTACTTTTACAGTAAAGGCTACTTCTACTTTTTCGCCGCCTTTTAGGCTGCCGATATCAGCGACTGTTACCACTTGTCCATTCACTGCGCTGTCGTCTTTTGCTTCACCATTCACAGTTAACGTGCCTGGTACATAGCTTAGACCTGCTGGAATGTCATCGACTACTTTAACGTTGTTGACAATTGTTGTTGCATCTTTGATGTTTTCAGTAGTAATTTTATATGTTAGCTGATCGCCAACTTTTACTTTTTGTCCATCAATTGCTTCACCATCACTGTTAAACACTGCTTTCGCACTGCGTAATTCTCCTGCACTTGAAACAACATCTGTTCCAGTTGGTGGAGTGGTGATAGGATTTTCTGGATCTTTTCCTGGTTCATCTGGATCTAATGGTTGGTCTGGGTCAAACGCTGTTGCGATGTTTTCAACGGTCGTGTTTAACGCACTTTCGAGTACTTTTACCTGGAAAGTGATTATTGCAGTTTCACCAGCTTGTAAAGTGACTGGGCTTACCGTTAATTGACCTTCGCTCCATACATCTTCATCAGCTAATGCTGCTCCGTTCAACGTCGTTGAACCTGAAACAAGTTCTACATTTGCTGGTAACGAATCCTCGATTGTACCATTCCATATGCCACCAGTTTCAGCATTTTTCGCTTCGATTGTATACGTGACAATGTCTCCGACATGGACTGTTTTCTTATCAGCGACTTTTGACAAATCGATATCTGCTGGTACTTTAACATCTGTTCCTGGTTTTTCTGGTTCATTTGGTTGGTCCGGATCTCCTGGGTTTTCACCTGGTACTGATCCTTCAACCGTTGCGATGTTCGTAATTTCACCTTTAGCTTCTTCTGTTACTGTTACAGTAAAGGCTACTTCTACTTTTTCGCCGCCTTTTAGGCTGCCGATATCATCGACTGTTACCACTTGTCCATTCACTGCGCTGTCGTCTTTTGCTTCACCATTCACAGTTAACGTGCCTGGTACGTAGCTTAAGCCTTCAGGAATGTCATCAACTACTTTTACATTGTTGACAATTGTTGTCGAAGCTTTGATGTTTTCAGCTGTAATCTTATATGTCAGCTCATCGCCAACTTTAACTTTTTGGCCATCAATCGCATCGCCATTACTATTAAATACAGCTTTAGAGCTCTTTAGTTCACCTGCACTTGGAACAACTTCTGTTTTAGTAGGTGTTGTCTCCTCAGGAACCATTGGCTGATCTGGATCATGTCCAGTTGCGATATTTTCAATAGTCGTGTTTAACGCATTTTCGAGCACTTTTACCTGGAAGGTAATTGTTGCTGTTTCGCCAGCTTTTACAGTCACTGGGTTCACTGTTAATTGACCTTCGTTCCATACATCTCCATCAGCTAATGCTGCTCCGTTCAACTCAGTTGAACCTGAAACAAGCTCTACATTTGCTGGTAATGTATCTGTGATCGTACCATTCCATGTTGCGCCAGTTTCTGCATTTGTCGCTTCAATTGTGTACGTAACAATGTCTCCGACATGAACGAATTGTTTATCCGCTACTTTCGACAAGTTGATATCAGATGTATTGACGTCAACTTCTTTCGTTGGCTCATCTGGTGTATCAATATTGTCACCGTCAACTGTCGCTTTATTTTGAATGACTTCACCAGCTTGTCCTTGCATCACTTTCGCATGGAACGTAACAGTATGCCATTCTGTGTCAGTAACATCTCCAAACTGTCCAGCTATTTTGCCATCAACAGAATGTCCGTTATCTCCATCTTGACTATCTGTTACAACTGTTCCATCGACTTTTAATGTGCCAGGAACATATTCCAATCCTGCTGGAATTGTATCTGAAATCACAAGATTTTCTACAACACCTTCAGAAACGGTATTACGAGTTTGAATTGTATACTCGATTGTGTCGCCGACTTCAAAGGTGTTCTTGCCTTCTTCTACATTCTTCGCCTCTTTTACCGACTCTAAATCTGGAAGACGTGGGTATACTTTTACTTCTGTTTCTGGTTTATCTGGTGTCTCGAGATTGTCACCTGATATGGTTGCGATATTCTTGATATCCTTACCTGCTTGACCAGATTGTACCTTAACAAGGAATTCAATTTTATGCTCCGTAGTATCTCTTACATCGCCGACTTGTCCAGTGAATATACCATCTACATAATGACCATTATCATTATCTTCGGCATCTGATACAGCTACTCCATCGACTTTCAAGCTACCTGAGACATATTCAAGTCCTGCTGGTAATTTATCTGAAATCACCATATTTTCTACAAGACTATCTTCGATCGTATTTTGTGTCTTGATTGTGTAAAGAAGTGTATCTCCTACTTCAGGGTGCTCTGCATCTGTATTTTCTGCTGCTTTTTCCTGAATTGTATACGACTTTTCAGAAACAAGATTTGGCTTTTTCGGTGTTACGTTAACTGTTTCTTCCGGTTTATCCGGGGTAGTGATATTTCCACCTTCAACCGTGGCAATATTTTTAATTGCTTGTTCCGATTGACCCGAATTTATTTTAGCTTGGAATTCCACAGTATGCCATTCTGTATCTGTTACATCTCCAAATGTTCCTTGAACTGCATTATTGACAACATAACCATTGTCAGTATCATCGGCATCTGTCGCAGACTGACCATCGATTTTCAAGCTTCCAGCTACATATGTGAGTCCTGCTGGGATTGTATCAGAAATTTTCAGGTCTTCAACTACGCCATCTGACACTGTATTACGCGTTTTAATCGTATAAACGACTGTGTCGCCGACTTCAAATACTTCCTTGCCTGCTTCCAAATTCGTCGCCGTTTTATCTGACTCTAAAACTGGAAGACGTGGATATACTTTTACTTCATTTTCTGGTCTGCTTGGTACATCAAGGTTGTCACCTGATACGGTTGCGATATTCTCGATATCCTTACCTGCTTGACCAGATAGCACCTTCACCTCAAATTCGATTTTATGCACATCTGTATCTAGGATGTCGCCAAATTGTCCTGTGAATGTGCCATCAACGTAATGACCGTTATCATCATTTTCGTCATCCGTTGCAGGCTTACCGTCGACTTTCAAGGTACCTGGGACATATTCAAGTCCTTCTGGCAATTGATCTTTAATTGTCATGTTTTTCACAAGACTATTTGAGATTGTGTTTTGTGTCTGAATCGTGTAAGTAAGTGTGTCTCCTACTTCAGGATGTTCTGTATCTGTGTTTCCATCAGCTTTTTGTTTAATCGTCGCTGATTTTTTGGAATCAAGAACAGGCTTCTGATAAGTAAGAGGAGTTGTCGTTTCATTTGAGTCGACTACTTCATCTTCATTCGTTAACAAATTCTTATAGTTGATTTGCGCTTTATTTTTGACTTGAGTAATTGTATCACTCACTAATGTTTTTACTTTAAACTGGACGGTCATTCCGTTTGGTAAATCAGTTGCGTTTGGTAAGTCACCTAATTTTACGATGACTTTTTGTCCATCAAAATGACCTGCATCGCTGTCATCTGCATCAGTTAAATCGATTGTTCCTGTGCCATTTGTAATTTTTAATGAGCCTGGAACATATTCTGTTCCTTCAGGAATCGCATCTTCAAATAATGCATCTGCAGCAATGTCCCCACCGTTGTTTTTCACGTTGACTTCATATGTTAGCTCGTCACCAGCGTTTACTTCTCCCTCTGGTGAAACTGTTTTTTCAGCAACGACACATGGTTCTGTTCCTAGGAAGATACCATCTAAGAAGTTACCAGCACCTATACTTCCACTAGCTGTGCTTAAAGCTTCAAAACCAAATCGAGTTGTCGTTTGTCCTGCTGGAACAGTATAAGTTCCTGTATAAGTTTTCCATGCAGTATTTCCAGTGGACATTTGGGTTTGTGGCACAGTATCATACGGATTATTTGTTGCCTGTCCGATACGAACCTGCATCGTGTCAACCCCATGGCGTCCCATATGAGACAATCGCCAATAAAGTGTTTGGCCAGGAGTCGTCTCTACATCTTGATAAAGCATTCCATTTTCATAAGCGTTTAATTCCGCCCATCTATCACCGTCAACTGGTGCTGCAAAGTTCTTTGCACCTGCAGGAAGGCCTTCCTTATAATTCCATATTTCGATGAGTTTTACACCTTGGGCATCATCCGTTGTCTTCCAGCCAGGAACCTCAGATTCATAGAAATAGATTCCCCAAGAAGGATTATAGGAACCTCTTGCTGCACCCTCTTCAAAGCTACCATTAATCAATGCTACTGGTTTAGCACATGCATCAATTACTGGTTTTGGTAAAACCGTAGTTGTTACTTCATTTGTTTCTGTTGATTGGCTTTCATTTATTAATAGATTGTCATAATTGATGAGCGCCTTGTTCGTAACAACTTTATTTGCATCGGTTGCAAGTGTCTTAACTTTAAACTGAACGGTCATTCCGTCAGGTAAATTCGTTGTATTTGGTAGCTCACCTAGTTTTACGATGACTTTTTCTCCATCGAATTGACCAGCATCATCGTCATTTTCGTCTGTTAAGTCAACTGTTCCTGATCCGTTTGTAATTTTTAACGAGCCCGGTACATATTCAGTACCTTCAGGAATTGCATCTTCGAATACTGTATTCCCTGCGATGTCTCCGCCAGTGTTTTTCACGTTTACTTCATACGTTAATTCGTCACCAGCAAAAACATCACCCTCTGGTGAAACTGCTTTTTCAGCAACGACACATGG
The DNA here is from genome assembly GCF_902829255.1 of Metabacillus niabensis. Taxonomy (GTDB): domain Bacteria; phylum Bacillota; class Bacilli; order Bacillales; family Bacillaceae; genus Metabacillus; species Metabacillus niabensis. Next base: position 7,305 of record NZ_CADEPK010000102.1, read on the forward strand.
TTCTGTTCCTAGGAAGACGTCATCAAGGTAATTACCGAAAGCCAAAGCTCCAGTAGATGTACTAATTGCTTTAAATCCAAAACGCGTCATTGTTTGTCCTGCTGGAACAGTATAAGTTCCTGTATAAGTTTCCCATGTAGTCCCAGTGGAAATTCTCTTTATTTCTGGCGTGGTATTGAATGGGTCGGCCGTAATTGGTCCAATATTAACACTCATTGTATCAATACCATTCCAACCTCTATGATTTAAACGCCAATAGATAGTCTGCCCTGGTACGGTTGGTAATTCTTGATATAACATACTATTTGTATCAGCATTTAATTCTCCATATCTACTCGTAAGATTGTCCTTATTCGGAGTATTTGATGGTATAGTACTCGGTCTGGCAGGGTCCATTATTTGAATAATACCTCTTGGTGTACGGGCGACATCAGTCGTTTTCCACCCTGGAACAGTATCTGCATAGTAATAGCCACCACCTGCAACCGAGTTATCATAGGTACCCGGTCCCTCCGGCTTTTCAAAATCACCATTAATCAATGCAACTGGTCTAGCACATGCATCGATCTCTTCCTTTGGACTAATCGTTACTTCAGCATTCGGTTCGCTAGGAGTGGTAATATTGTCTCCTTTAACCACTGCAGTATTTGGAATCGTCTGACCAGCTTGATCATCGTTAACGGTTACTTGGAAAGTCAATGTATGCCATTCATTGTCTGTCACATCACCAAACTGTCCAACTACGTCTCCATTTGCGGTATGCCCTTTATCGTCACCTTCTGCATCTGTCACAGCTTGTCCGTCTACAGTTAACGAGCCTGATACATAAGTCAGTCCTGCAGGGATCGTATCGCTAATCGTTAAATTTTGGACTAAACTATTTTCGACAGTGTTTCGTGTTTTGATTGTGTAGAGTAGTGTGTCACCTACTTCTGGATTTTCCGCATTTGTATTTCCATCTGCTTTTGTTTGAATACTTACTGCTTTATTGGATTCCAGAACTGGTGGATTAGGAGTGAAAACTGGCTCAGCTCCTGATGCAAGGTCAGCAGAAAAATACTCGACCCCCTGAATGGATCCAATAAATTTCGTACTTAAAGTTTCTGGATTAAGTGTAAATAATGTCACAGTATCATTACCTGCAGATATTAACATTTGTCCATCTGGTAAGAAACTAAGCCCTCTTACATATGGAGCGATAGCTATACCATCTGATAATTCTATAGGTATTACACGAAGTAATGTGGACGTGTCAGGATCTATTTGAGCAATTTTATCCCCCGATGCATACCATATTAATCCGTCTGCATCGACAATAATATCGCCGCCACTTATTGACTGACCTGCACTATTTGAAATTTCCCTAAGTTGATTTTCCCCTGTTGTCAGATTATATGAACCTAAGTTTGCAACACCGTTAATTAAAGTAATGTAGTAATAGGTATCACCTGAAATTGTCGCATTATCAATATTATTACCCGATAATGTTGTAACTAGTGAAGATGTTCCATCAGGTGCTACTTTGTATAGGTTTTTATTGCTTTGGTCAATTACATAAATAAAACCTTTATTTTTATCTAATGCTATTGCATTTGCGCTTGCTGAAGCATCACCACTTATTTGAACACTGGCCTTTATTGATGTTGGATTAGATCCGTCAATTTGATAAAGTGTCTTTCCATCCAATGAAACAGAATATGAATCCGTTTCGTTAAAATCAAGGACAGCTGCAGCTGCTTGCAAAGTAGCATTTTCGGAAGAAGCAGAAGTCGTTTTAGCACTTTCTGTATCTCCGGTACTATCATCAGCTGTTGATGCTGGTTCAGACGAAACAGGAATAATATTCAAAGGCTGTGAGTTATAAATTTGACCGTCACGCACAGTTTTCGCCTGTAAACTTGCATTCTCTGTAAGACTACTTGTAAAAGATAATGAAACCCGTTTCTTTTGTTCTAAAGCCGTGAATTTTGTCCAATCGACTTTTACTGTACGGGTGTTTTCTTCATAAGTTAGCCCTTCTTGAGCAAGACTTTCATCAGTAAGGGCTATCCCTTCAGGCAGCTGAATCTCTGCATTAGAGTCCTGCCCATCCTGTAATAGTAAGTCTATTGAAAAATCTTGTTCTACTTTTAATTCTTGTATTTTTTCATTTTGATCCTTTTCAGTAAAATACAAGTTTTCAGCTACAGATTCAGTTGTTGTAACTGCGCTTGCAACTGGAAGAATTGCTGAAGATAAGCTATTGATTATTAACATTAAAA
>NZ_CADEPK010000103.1 GCF_902829255.1 Metabacillus niabensis
TTTTATGATTCATATGGTACAATAAATTGAGAAATTTACTATAGGAGTGATAGTATGCCTTCAGTTGAAAGCTTTGAATTAGATCATAATGCAGTAAAGGCTCCATATGTACGTCATTGTGGAGTTCATAAGGTAGGAAGTGACGGCGAGGTTAATAAATTCGACATTCGCTTTTGTCAACCAAATAAACAGGCAATGAAGCCTGATACTATTCATACGCTAGAGCATTTATTAGCGTTTAACATTCGTGAACATGCAGAAAAATATGATCATTTTGATATTATTGATATTTCGCCAATGGGTTGTCAAACTGGCTACTATTTAGTTGTGAGTGGCAGACCAGAGGTTTCAGAAATAATTGATTTATTAGAAGACACAATGAAATCAGCTGTTGAAGTAACAGAAATTCCTGCAGCAAATGAAACACAATGTGGTCAAGCAAAGCTCCATGATTTAGATGGTGCAAAGCGATTAATGCGTTTCTGGCTTGAACAAGATAAAGCTGAATTAGCAAAAGTATTTGGATAATTAAAAATTTGAAGTCTAGTTGGGGGCTGTCTCATAAGGGTCTAACCCTATTTTTGTTGAGATAGCTCCTTTTTGCATATGTAATTTGTACGAGCTATAGTAAGTCTTTTATGCAAACATATGCACAGAACAGAAAGCTAATAGAACTATTTGATGGAATTCTAGTCATGCTATAATGAAATGGGTATTATGAATGGTAGTAGGGTTCACTAATCTGGTCTATAAAGGAAGGTACCTATGGACGAGGAAAATATTACAAGATTGCATTTAGATGGAAAAGAATACATATTAATTGGCACAGCACATGTGTCTAAGCATAGTGCAGAGCAGGTTAAACAAGTTATTGAGGCAGAAAATCCTGATGCTGTTTGTGTTGAATTGGATGAACAAAGGTATCAATCCATTCGTGAAGGTAATAAGTGGAAAGATATGGATATCGTTCAAGTGATTAAAGAAAAGAAGGCATCCTTATTATTAATTAATCTTGCTATTTCTTCTTTTCAAAACAGGATGGCAAAGCAATTTGGGATTAATGCTGGTCAGGAAATGATTCAAGGAATTGAGTCAGCAAAGGAAACAGGTGCTAAGCTTGTATTAGCTGACAGGAATATTCAGATTACATTCTCTCGAGTTTGGGGGAATATTGGCTTTAAAGGGAAGCTATCACTTCTCAGCCAAATCATAGCAAGTATTTTCAGTAAGGAAAGCATTTCAGAAGAAGAGCTAGAAAAAATGAAAAATATGGATACCATTAATGCGGTATTAAATGAATTTACTGAAAGCTTCCCGAGGTTGAAAAAGCCATTAATTGATGAGCGTGATCAATATCTTGCGCAAAAAATTAAAGATGCGCCTGGAGATAAAATTGTTGCAGTATTAGGGGCAGCGCATGTTCCTGGTATTAAAGAGGAAATTAAGAAAGAACATGATCTTGCAAGCTTGAATACAGTACCACCAAAATCAAATGTTCCAAAAATCATCGGTTGGAGTATCCCAGTGCTTATTTTAGCGTTAATTGTGTATACGTTCTTTGCGAATCCATCTGCGGGTCTGGCTCAGACTATGAGTTGGATTTTATGGCATGGTTCTCTATCAGCAATTGGGGCAGCCTTGGCTTTAGCACATCCTTTAACGATCTTAACTGCTTTTGCCGCGGCACCTATCACTTCTTTAAATCCAATTCTAGCGGCGGGATGGTTTGCTGGGATAACACAGGCATATGTGCGCCGACCAAGTGTAAAGGATTTCGAAACATTATCTGAGGATGTTTTTACTGTGAAAGGTTTTTGGCGAAATAAAGTTAGTCGAATCTTACTTATTGTTGTCCTATCAAACATAGGAAGCTCATTAGGAACCTTTATTGGTGGTGCCGATGTTATAAGGAGATTTTTTGAAAATTTTTAATGAAACGAACGTTAAGAATGAAATTGATTTGTTTAGATTTCATTCTTTTTTTTTGATTGTAGATTTTTATAAGCCTCTTCATTAGAAACTTCCCCCTTTAAGTTAGGAGGAGACGATCGAATGATATACTGAATTACGAAATTATAATTGGTTAAATTTGGTGTTTTTGTATGATTTGAAGGAAAATCATGATAGATTTGGTGATTTTGTAAAAGATAAGAAAAATAGTTCTTGTAATTATTGAATTTGCTGATTAACATTAGAAAAGTAAGCTAATCAATAGATTAGTAGTAATCTTATTGTTTGAAGATAATACCCGAAAATTGCTAGTAATATTTGTAGGAAAAAGTGACGATTATTTCTTATTACCTTGCTTATAATAAGAAAGATAATAAGAAATAAATATCACAAAATTATCCGCAAATTTTATTAAAAATACTAATTTTTTTATATCAGGAGGAAATTGATGGAACTATCTTTATTATTAGAGTATGGTTGGGTGTTAGTAATTCTTATTTTGTTAGAAGGACTTTTATCTGCTGATAATGCATTAGTACTTGCTGTAATGGCTAAGCATTTACCTGAAGAACAGCAAAAGAAAGCGATAAATATCGGTTTATTATTAGCCTTTATTTTTAGAATTGGTGCGATATTCATTATTTCATTTCTTTTCCACGTTTGGCAGGTTCAAGCGATTGGAGCTGCATACTTAATTTTCATCTGTATTAAGCATTTAACGAAAAAGCATGATGATGGAAAGGAAAAAAAGCCGAAAAGCTACGGTATGACAGTAGCACAAATTGCTTTAGCTGATATTGCATTTGCGATTGATTCAATTTTAGCTGCTGTTGCACTAGTTATCGCTTTACCAGATACGCCAATCGGTAATATTGGTGGAATGGATGGTGCGAAATTTATTGTCATCGTTATCGGGGCAATTGCAGGTCTTATCGTCATTCGATTTGCTGCAGCTATTTTCGTCAAGCTATTAACAACTCGTCCAAGCCTTGAAACAGCTGCTATGTTAATTGTTGGATGGGTTGGGGTTAAGTTATTAATGCATACACTTGCTCATGACGCTATTCATATTATTCCACATGATTTTGTAGAAGGAATTGTATGGAAGTCTATTTTCTGGGCAGTGATGTTACTTATTGCTTTAGGTGGTTGGTTCATGTCTAAAGAAAAGCCACAAGAAGCAAAAGGGGAAAATTAATTTTTAAAACAAAGTCTAGACCTTTCTCGTGGATGAGGAAGGTTTTTTCTATATACAGACATTTATTGACACATTTGAAAGATGATGAAATAATACCGACAAATCATGTTTTCGTTTAGTATTATGTGAAGGGAGAATTGAAATGACAGAGCCAAAAGGAAGGAAAGGGAGGGAAACAAAGCGTAGATTGCTTAAAGCAGCTGCCCGTGAATTTGCAAACAATGGATTTCATGAGACAAAAGTTAGTACAATTGTAAAAAACTCTGGATTAACGCAACCCTCTTTTTATTTATATTTTTCAAGTAAAGATGCAGTATTTGAGGAGCTTGTAACTAGCTTTCAATCAAAGATAATAAAACTATCTGAGTCGGTTCGTTTAGAAGGCGGAATTGAATCAAACGATATAGCTAAAAGAATAGTGATGATTATAGAATCAGTTTTTCAATTTCTTGTTCAAGATCCTGATTTAACTCGAATTGGTCTATTCCTTAGCCCAAATGCAAAGCAAATTAGAAATGAGTTAACACAGATTGTAAAGTCTAATTTAGAAGCTGAACAGAGGCTAGGGTATTTTCGTTATAATTTAGATATGGAAATTGTTGCTGAGTGCATTATCGGTGTTATCGAGCATTATACAGCTACCCATTTGTTATCAGGTTCAAAAGAGCCTCACATACTCGCTCAACAGATTGTAGATTTATTTATAAATGGTATGCTACCAAAGGGGGATAGCATTAAAACAACATAGAGGCATTAAGTTTTTACTAAAAGAAAAGAGCTTGTAACTAAACAAGCTCTTTTCTTTATATACAAGTTTAGGACTATTTCCGATAGCTTAAACTTGCAATTGCATCATGTAAATGGATTGATTCCTCGTTTCTGCATTCTACTTGAAATGCTTTGACAAAGGAAAGTTCATATAAATCTGCTGCAACAAGTCGAACCATGTCTTCGACAAAGCGTGGATTTTCATAGGCAGTTTCTGTGACCATTTTTTCATCGGGACGCTTTAAGACAGGGTGTATCATCGCGCTTGCATTTGTCTCAGCAGCTTCTAATAATGCTTTTTTCCAATCTACTTCCTCGTGATAGTCTTCTGTAAATTCAACGTTCATCGTTACATAGCCACGTTGATTATGAGCGCTATATTCACTAATTTCCTTTGAGCAAGGGCAAAGTGTTGTGACAGCACATGTTAATGATGCAGAGCTCGAAAATCCAATTCCTTCTTCGTAGTGGACTGTGAGCTTTGCTTCAGAATGATTTAAACCGGTCAATTGTGAGCTTGGTCCTTTTCGTTCATAAAACCAAGGGAAAGTTACTTCAATGCTCGCATCCTTTTGCTTTAGACGCTCTGCTAATTCCTTTGTAAAATCATATAGGTTTTTTATAGATAGTATAAAGCCGCCATTTTGTCGATATGTTTCTAATTGCTCAGTAAATCGACTCATATTTGTTCCTTTTGCATCATAGGAAATCTTACTTGTCATTTTAAACGTTGCAATCGTTGTTTGCTGATTTGGCTCTAACTCAGATTCAATAATGATTGGTTGTTTTACATTACTAATTCCAACAGCATCTATCGTAAATAGGAAGTCCTTTTTTGTATTTTGTAAATCAGGCATTTTTTCTTTTTCAGTTGGCTTTAGCTTTAATCCGGGTTCAACGGAACCGAAAAGCTTGTGACGTTCTTTTTTTGGTGGTAATTCAATCTTTCTCGTCATGATTATCTCCCCTCATTACTCGATATTGAGAGTATACTGCAATTTGACAGCTAACATCAATGAATAAATCCTCTTTTTATTGTTTCGTGCATAAAATATTTACTCTATTATTCGATGTAACGTGAATATACATGAATATAGAATTTTAAGCATAATCTTATACCTACTCTAGTATACTTGAATATCTAGTAAAAATCGTGATAGGAGACTTTGTCATGAATAAATCAGTTCTTCCATTATTTCGAGAAGTTATTGGCTTAGGGTTAATAGGATTGTTCTTTTATTTGTTTTTATTTATTGACTTTCAAAACCTTTCTTTTGATCTCCCTTCAGAATTATTAACGGTAAATACGATGTTTTTAAGTATTTTGCTTGAAGCGATCCCATTTATTTTATTAGGGGTATTTGTTTCAGCACTCATCCAAACGTTCGTATCAGAGGATTTTATTAAACGAGCATTGCCTAAAAATGCGCTCATTGCTTTGTTACCTGCCGCATTGTTAGGTGCAGTTTTTCCAGTATGTGAGTGTGCGATTGTTCCGATTGTTAGAAGGCTTATAAAAAAGGGAATGCCGTTGCATCTAGGGGTTGTATTTTTAGTAGGAGCTCCAATTTTAAATCCAATTGTTTTCGCATCTACTTATTATGCTTTTGGGGAAGAAACCCATATTGCCTATGCGAGAATGGGATTGGCCTTTGTCCTTTCGATAATTGTAGGCTTAATTATATACGTAATTTTTAAAAATCAGAATCAAGTAAAAATAAGAAAAGAGATACTTGTAGGACAATTAATCGATGTTGCAGAAGAAAAAAGTAAAATGAACAAAGTGAAATCTACTTTATTCCATGCAAGTGATGAATTTTTTGAAATGGGGAAGTTTTTGATATTTGGTGCATTTATTGCAAGTCTTTTCCAAACGTTTTTAGACCGAAATGTGTTAACGGAGCTAGGTTCAAATGAGCTTTTGTCCCCGGCTATTATGATGGGATTTGGATTTATTCTCTCCTTGTGTTCTGAAGCAGATGCGTTTGTAGCTTCTTCATTTGGTGGGACATTCACTACAGGATCACTTTTAGCCTTTTTAGTCTACGGGCCAATGCTCGATTTGAAAAATACAATTATGCTATTTGCGTTTTTCAAGACCAAATTTGTTATCGTGTTCATGGTAGTTGTGACAGTTGTTGTTTATTTATCTACAATCGCATATCAATATTATTTCCTATAGTAGGAGGGGAGAGAAGTGGGACAATATGATGGAGGACGTGAACGATTTCACTTTTATATACAGGGGATTATTTTAATTGGGTTTACGTTACTTATGTTAAAGCTAGTTTTAACAGGAAATATGACAAATTTTATTGCACCGAGAATGCTTCCGTTTATTTATTTTGCAATTATTGTGTTTTTGCTACTTGGTGTCATTCAAATATGGAGAAGTGGCTCAAAAAAGAAAGGGAATATTATCTGTGATTGTGGTGAAGACCATTTCGCTCAATCCCCTTTACGATCATGTTTGATTTATTTTGTGTTTATTACTCCCGTTATTACTGGTTTTTTATTTCCAGACATTGTTTTGGATAGTTCGGTTGCTATGAAGCGTGGTTTTAAATCGAATATTACAAACAATGAGCAAACTGCAGCTGAAAATGGAAATTCGATTCAAAATCCTGAAGTATACGTAGATGAGCTAGATGAAAGTATTGGTGATACTATATCTCAATCTTCAAACATACCAGATGTACCGCTCGAGCATCCGGAAGGCTTTGAAATTCAAGAACGTCCAGAAGATTTTTATGAACAACTAAAGCAAAGCATGCTCCAAATGGATACGATCACTTTAACAGAGGAAAATTATATTGCGATGACAACAATTCTAGATCAGAATCCAGAGGAATTTGTAGGAAAAGAAGTGGAAATGATCGGCTTTGTTTATCGTGAAGATAATTTTGAAAAGAATCAGTTCGTTGTTGCGCGGTTTGGGCTTTCTTGCTGTGTAGCTGATGCATCTGTTTATGGGACATTAGCAACTGTTTCAAATGCTGAAAAATATGGTGATGACCAATGGGTAAAAGTAAAAGGGGAGCTAACAACTGTAACATATGAGGATTGGACACTCCCATATGTCAAAGTATCTGAAATATCGTCGATTGAACAACCCGATGAACCATATGTGTATGAGAAATATTAATACAGTTTTTTATAATACGCTGGCAGTAACCCTTGTTTCTTAAAACTAGGCAACTGCCAGTATTTTTTATTTCTTTTCATTTGACTCATTTTGATTATTGTCTAACCCGTCATCTAGCTTTTTGATCGGGTCTACTGTATGTTTATATTGATATGCTTTACTAGTTGTCAGAACACTTAAAAGTAGTACGATAATGACGATAATAATACAAATAATAAAGATTGTCTTCAAAAAAATCCTCTCCGTTTTATAAAATAGCAAATTACATTACAAATACTAAAAAAATTTGTGAAACAGAAGGCGGCCTCATATATCATTTTTACTCCTTCTTCTTTCTCCTAGCTTAGAGTATATAAATGTATCCCAGTACTTTCAAGACAGAAGGGAAAACTGGTGATGTCCCTTAAGTATTCTGTCATTTAACAAAGACTACTTCGAAATGTTATGTCCTCTTTATTTTATCATGATCTTAAGTAGATAATATAGGATGTTTTGGTATAAGATATAAAGGGTAAGGGTTAGTAGAAAGATTAAAGGAGGAATTCATATGTCGGACAAGCTAATTGAAACAGTAAATAAACAAGTAGCGAATTGGACTGTGCTTTATGTGAAACTACATAATTATCATTGGTTTGTGAAAGGTGCAAATTTTTTCACACTTCATGAAAAGTTTGAGGAATTTTACACGGAAGCAGCTCTTCATATCGATGAGTTAGCTGAGCGTTTATTAGCTCTTCAAGGTGCACCAGTAGCGACAATGAAGGAATGTTTAGAGCTTTCCTCAATCAAAGAAGCGGAAGGAAACGAAACTGCTGAACAAATGGTGCAAACGATTCATGATGATTTCACCTTGCTAGCAGAGGAATTAAAACAAGGTATGGAGCTTGCTGGTGAAGTAGGAGATGAAACAACAGGTGATATGCTTCTAGCAATTCACCAAAGTTTAGAAAAGCATAATTGGATGCTGAAGTCTTTCTTAGGCAAATAACAAATTGGTTTGGGGCTAAATATCTTAGCCCCTTTTTTATTTACAACTCACCATCTAATTCTTCCTCAGATAGTTTTTCTGTCATTTTTTCCGTTAAATACGGCGTGACAATGGTAGATAATTCTTCATGTGATAATTGATTCAGCCATGTAAGTATCTCCTGCTTATCTTTTTTTTGAACTGCTCCATGTACATAAGCATTTACATCTTCCTCATCAGCTCGAAATTTTCGTAATTCTATACCGGTAATTAAATCTCGGAACATGTCCGAACCTCCATTCACATAGCATTCTTATCGATAGCGTAAGCAATTTCATCAAATCTTATCCTTTTAATATTTAATTAGTGATAAATGAAACTAGTCTTGAATAATAAAATGTATCGCCGTAAAAAATAATAGAAGGATAAGACAAGGAGATGTCGTGATGGAGAATATGAAAAAAACTTACTATGTTACTGTAGCAACTGGAGAAATTTCGCAATTAAGTACAGCTTCTCCATGGGATTTTAAGATTGAAGCAACGGACGACGAAATTACTAGGCTCAGAGAGAAATTTGACAATGTATATTCTGCTGATTGGAAAGGGTTCTTTAGAGCACATACACCGTATGTTCAATATCATTATGACCGTGAAAATGATACGATCGACCAAACAAATGAACAAATTTATCAAATGATTTATGAGCTCGGTGATGAGGAAGCTAGGGAACATATAAGAGCACAAGGATTGATTTCAAAAATAAATGAACAAGATTAACCTTATACAGGAAAAAAACATTGTGATAAGATTTATATAACTACATCAGTTCCGGATTTGAATTTCTGTACTGATAAAATATTGCGAATAGGCTTCCGAATGAATAGGGAAGGTCCTAGCAATAAAAAGATTGAGGGATTTTATATGTATCGATTTATCGATTATTATCACAATGAAGTCGTATTGTCTTTTGATGACCATCCGTTTTCTACCGATCCTAAGCATGTTTGGGTTGTTTGTCGTTATCAAAATAAATGGTTATTAACAAAGCATTCTGACCGCGGGTATGAATTTCCCGGTGGAAAAGTAGAAGAGAATGAAATGGCATTAGAGGCTGCAATTAGGGAAGTTAAGGAAGAAACAGGAGGGATTGTCGACACGATCGACTATATAGGTCAATATAAGGTTAGAGGAAAAGAAAAGATGATCGTTAAGAATATCTACTATGCGACAATAAAAGAGCTTATCACACAGGAAGATTA
>NZ_CADEPK010000104.1 GCF_902829255.1 Metabacillus niabensis
ATGCTACCAAAAGTAAAATTTTCAGATGAAATATATGGATTAATTGAAGATAGGAACTTACAGGTTACCAAGCTCCCAATATCTGGTGTTATAGGTGATTCACAGGCGGCACTATTCGGCCAAAAATGCTTTGATAAAGGGATGGCAAAAGCAACTTTTGGTACAGGAACATCTGTAATGGTATATACAGAAGATTTAGTTGAAGCACGAGATGGTTTAGTTACATCTGTTGCTTGGGGATTAAATGGAAAGGTTCATTTTGCTTTAGAAGGAATCATTAATACAACAGGTGACATCATTAGATGGATGAAAGATGAATTAACCTTATTCAATGAATTCAGTGAAGCTGAAGCTTTAGCAGAAATGCTGGAGGATAATGATGGAGTTTATTTAGTTCCCGCATTCGTTGGATTAGGTGCACCGTATTGGAGCCCAAATACTAGAGCGGGAATCATCGGCATGAGTAGAAGTACAAAAAAATCCCACATTGTGAGAGCTGGATTAGAAAGCATTGTATATCAAGTGAAAGACATTATCGAACTGATCCAAGAAAAAAATCAAATATCTGTAATGGAGTTAAAAGTAGATGGGGGTGCAACATCTAATCATTTCTTAATGAGTTTCCTATCTGATTTAGTAAATATGAAGGTTATGGTTTCTGACATTGCTGAATTATCTGCATTAGGATCTGCTTTCATTGGTGGTCTTGGAACAGGTATGTGGGTTTCTGTTGAAGAGATTAGCATGTTAAATAGTGAGATACAAATATTTGAACCGAAAATGAGTGAAGAAAAAAGAGCTCAGCTTTATATAGAATGGAAAAATGCTATTCATTCGCTATTAATCTAATATTGTGAAGTGTTTATTGATAGGTTTGATAAAATACAAGTCTTTAAAGAAAATGTAAGCGTATTAGTTATAGCTGTAATAACAATTTCAACATAAAAATGGGAAGGCTTATTCTATATAAGGTGGTGAATAGTTCATTTCTTTTAATACCTATCTTAATTATAAATAAATGGGTTGAATGATCGAATGAAAAATAAGATTGGGGGATTGAATTATGAGTTACGAAAGGCTAGCTAAACAAATCATCGAAGAAGTGGGTGGTAAAGAAAATATTAATAGTGTCATCCACTGTGTAACACGTCTAAGATTTAAGCTTAAAAATGAATCACTTGCGAATAAGGAAACGATAAAAAATTTAGATGGAGTCATGACTGTCGTGATTAGTGGAGGACAATTCCAGGTTGTTATCGGGGAACATGTCTCTAAAGTTTTTGCTGAAGTAACGAAATTAATTGGCAAAGCACCTGAGGATGTTGATACAGAAGAAACTACTGAGAAAGGAAGTATATTTAGTAGATTTGTGTCATTGATATCAGGTATATTTATGCCGGTAATGGGAGTAATGGCTGCTGCTGGTATACTAAAAGGATTTCTAGTTGCCTTGACAGTTCTTGGTTGGATGTCAGAGGAAATGGGAGTATATAAAATTTTATTTGTTGCCTCAGATGGGTTCTTTTATTTTATGCCGATTCTATTAGGATTCTCTGCTGGTAAGACATTTAAAACGAATTCATATATTACCGCTACAGTTGGAGCAGCACTCGTATATCCTACAATGGTTGAAATGTACAATGCTGGTGAAGCGTTATCCTTTCTTCAAATTCCAGTAGTCTTAATGAACTATACGCAATCAGTCGTTCCGATTATTCTTGCAGCATTCTTTGTGGCAAAATTAGAGAAAGTCTTACTAAAAATCATACCGAAATCTCTTCAGTTAATTTTTGTTTCTTTGATCATTTTAGTTATAGTTGTTCCACTATCGTTCATTGTAATAGGGCCTATATCTGTATACGCTAGTCAACTATTAGCAGATGGAGCAATGGCGTTATATTCGTTAAGTCCAGTTATTACAGGCTTGTTCCTCGCTGGAGTTTGGCAAATTGCTGTAATGTTTGGGCTTCATTGGGCATTTATACCAATTATGATCAATAATATTACGACAATTGGTTTCGATCCAATTAATGGTTTACTATATTGTACAGTTTTTGCTCAAACAGGTGCAGCTTTAGCAGTTGCTTTAAAAGCAAAACAAACAAAATTAAAGTCTTTATCTACAACTGCTTCAATATCTGGTTTTTTAGGAATTACAGAACCAGCCATCTATGGAGTTAACCTACCACTTAAACGTCCGTTTATTATGGCGTGTATCGGTGGTGGACTAGGTGGTGCAGTTGCAGGATTCTTTAGTGCTAAAATGTATGGCGGATTTGCATCAGGTGGGGTATTTGGAATCCCGATGTTTATTGACCCAGAAGGTCTTTCGGCTCAATTCTATGGATTTGCTTTATCACTTCTTATATCACTAGCGACAGCATTTGTTCTTACTTTATTATTTGGCTATACTAAGGAAATAGCTGAAAAACAAGAAGAGAAAAAGTCTGCATAACCAATTTCAGAAACCGCTTACAACAATGGATTAGAAAATTAAATTAGTAGTTTTAAGGGATTGTAATGATATCTAGAGAAAATAGTTCTAAACACTATTTTCTCTTCGATATGAAAAGGGAGGGTATATTCTTGATAAAAATAAGAATATCAGAAAATAAAAAGCAATTTGAAACGGAAAAAGGAGAACGCTTCTTTTATTTAGCCGATACAGTTTGGAGCGCATTCACTAATGCCACATTAGAAGAGTGGGAGTCTTACCTTGACTATAGAAAAATGCAGGGCTTTAATGTCCTCCAAATAAATATCCTGCAGCAATGGGACGCAAGTGAAACAGATTTGAATATCAAACCATTTAATTATAAGGAAGATGGTTCCTTCAATTTCTATGAGCGAAACGATGCTTATTTCGATCGTGCTGAAAAGATGATAGCGATGGCGGTGGAAAAGGGATTTGTGCCTGCGCTTGTTCTATTGTGGTGTAATTATGTTCCTGATACATGGGGATCAGAGATAAATGATGTAAACAATATGCCATTTGAATTAGTAGAGGAATATGTCAAATATGTCAATGAAAGATTTTCTAAGTATCATCCTATTTATCTTGTAAGTGGAGATACAGATTTTCCAACTAAACGGTCAATTGAATATTATTTATTAGCATTAAACACTATTAAAGAATTAAGTCCCCATTGTTTAACTAGTCTACACATTAGAGGAAGATTAATGGAAATTCCTGATGATTTTTTATATAGTGACAAATTAGATTTTTATATGTTTCAATCTGGACACAATATACAATTTCAAAATATGTCCTACAAGCTTGCGGAAGAATTTAGTAACAAACCAGTAAAAAGACCTTCCCTTAATTCAGAGCCATGTTATGAGCAAATTGGGTATAGTAGGAATTTATATGGTCGATTTAACCAATTTGATGTTAGAAAAGCTGCATGGCAAAGCTTACTAGCTGGTGCAAGTGCTGGTATTACGTATGGAGCGCATGGCATATGGAGTTGGCACAAGAAAGGAAAAGGGTTTGGTTTAATTGGAGAGGCATTTGACAAACCTTATGATTGGAAGGATGCAATAAAGTTTGAGGGTGCTTGGGATTATTCCTTTGCTAAGAAAATTTTCTCATTATATAACCTTAATGACTTACAACCAATTGATGTTGTGCTAAAAAATACAGAAGAGATTAGGGCGGCAATAAGCAATGATTCATCCAAGGTTATCATATATGTTCCAGTTAACACAGTGGTACGATTAAATAGACTTTTTGAAAATTATGAATTCACCATTATAGATTTAAAGCAAAGGCGTTTTGCCGAAGCAAATGTATCGTTTAAAGAGAAACATACAGTTATTGATATGCATTTGTTTGATTCAGATGTATTAATCATTGGAGAGAAAAGACTTTGAGATCAGAACCTATTTTATTTTCAGTTGGAGAAGAGAAGAAGAAAAACCTGTTTTTCCATCTTCTCCATTCAAATTCTTGGCTTAAATTGAAGTGATAATAAAAGGAGAAATGATAATGATAGATAAGATATTTAAGAGTAAAAAAGAATTTGTTAAAGAACAAATTTATTCTCCTCTTACTGGAGAAATAATACCACTAGAAAATGTTCCTGATCCGGTGTTTGCAGGAAAAATGATGGGTGAAGGTGTAGCTATTATCCCAGAGGAAGGTATGCTTGTATCTCCTGTGGAAGGTGAAGTCATTCAAGTTTTTCATACAAAACACGCGATTGGAATTAGATCTATTTCTGGCTTAGAAATCCTCATACATATTGGGTTAGAGACAGTGGAGTTGAATGGCGAGGGATTTGACGTACGAATTGCCAAAGGACAAAAAGTCAAAGTAGGAGATCCTTTAGTGAATTTTGATATTTCATTTCTGAAGAGTAAAAATAAGGAAATTATTACACCAATCATTATTACGAATTATTCTGAAAAGGTAGATGGCATAGTACAGGTTAAGAGCGGTGTAATTTCTAAAGAAGACATGCTGTTTATGTGCAATATTAAATAATGCTAATGAATTAGGCGAGTAGTGTTTTTTTTCAGAGAACTAGTTAACTAGATAGAGTTAAAGCTGCAAAGTGGTTTAAATAATATTTTCTATGGGAATAAAAAGAGAAAGAAATTCTAGAACAAGCAGGTCTTACTTTCTGAAATCGATTAAGTAAAATATTATTATCCAAACTTTCTTCAGTTGTGGATTACTATCAAAGAATTATTTTGACGTTTATGCAATGTATAAATGATAGCGCATACAAAATAGTGGAAGACTTGTTATCTATCAAAATTTTTAAATACATTCGTTTATTAGTGGTAGGTAAGTAGATTAATCAACTTATTTTTACTACTTTTAATATAATTCTCGATGAAGGGAGTGTAATTTCTTCTTCCAATGTAAGGGTGTTCATTTTATCGTTTTTAAATGCTGAAAAAAAGTTGGTAGATTAGAGGAGGTAGTATACCGTGTTAAAGATGAAAGAAATGTTTCTTCTTGTTTTAGTCATAGCTGTTACATTTTCCTTTGCAATTAGTGCTTCTGCAAAAGAGAAAAAAGAAACGTACAGAACAGTGATTGAAGTCCAAGACTTTGGTCCAGTAATTACTAAGGTAATCGTTGAGTTAGGTATACCAGTTCCACAAGGTGCAGTGACAGAGGATACTTTTAATGTACATGTTAAAAAGGTTGATCCTAGGGTTCCTGAGGGTGGATGGGGAGCATATGTAGAAGGTGACCGTACTGTAACAAACGCTTATGTTTCTGACAAAGATGGTAAGCAAATTAAAAATGGTAAGGGGAAATTTGTTGTATTAGAAATGGAAATTGGACCTAATGATTTATTAGGTTCAACTGTAAATTATGACCAAGCAACAGGTCATAATGATTGGGTTGATTATGACTATACGATCACTCAAGTAGAAGATATCAAAGTTCATCCTGGAAAGGGTGGAACAATATCTGATTTGGTCATTGACACATTTGGAGGAGAAACTAGAGTCCTTATAGATGAGTTCTCTACTGGTAAAGCAACTTACGGGGATGTTACATTATCTTATGCTGATTTCAAGCCCTCAAAAGACAAAGGTAAAAACCCATTAATTATATGGTTGCATGGTGGTGGAGAGGGTGGTACTGATCCTACAATTGCAATAGGTGCTAATAAAGCTGTTGCTTTCGCTTCTAAAGAAGTACAAGAAATCTATGGCGGTGCGTATGTTTTAGCTCCGCAAGCACCAACTTATTGGATGCAGGGGGAAACTGGAACTGCTGACGGTACTTCTATTTATAGTCATGCTCTAATGGAATTAATTAAAGACTACGTAGCAAATAACCCTGATATCGATCCGAATAAAATTTATATCGGTGGTGCTTCAAATGGTGGTTATATGACAATGCTAATGATTCGAGATAATCCTGGATATTTTGCAGCTGCATTTCCAGTGTGTGAAGGTTTAAATAATACATTGCTGACAGACGAGGATATTCTAAATATGATGAATACCCCTATATGGTTTGTTCATGCCAAAAATGATACCGTTTTAAATCCTGAGGTAAACACGATTCCAACATATAACCGTTTGATTGAAGCTGGGGCAAAAGATGTTTATTTATCATTATTTGAGGATGTACATGATACTTCAGGGCTATATAAAAATGCTAATGGCGATCCGCATCAATATGATGGTCACTGGTCTTGGATATATGTTTTCAATAACGAGCCTATCATAGCTATTAATGGTGAGAAAACATCTATTATGGAATGGATGTCTGCACAGTCAAATTGATTTGTGAAGTGAAGAAATATAAGAAACTGCTCCCTTTTATAGGAAGGGTAGTTTCTTATATTTGATAACAAGCAATAAGTATATAATTGATGTAACTGCCATTTTGGCCTTAAAATGGTATCTGTAACACCAAAGATTTTTCTTTCGTTGCATCATTGTAATATCTGCAAATTTTGTTAAAAAGCGATCATGCATCGATAATAAAACACCAAACACAAAAACAGAAGACTGAAAAAGCTCTTCTGTTTTTTCTAGATTAGCAATTATTTTTTTGCCAAACTCATCTCCGCACACATCAATATAAAAGCTCCAGCTCCATGAAGATCATTTTCACTAGTAGGACGGGCAATATAATGAGCATAATCACCAATCCCTGTACCGATGCAAATATTGCCGATGAGTACGTTTCCATTTTCATCAAACTTCAACGTATCAATTACACCATGATATCCCTTCCAAGCATATTCCATATATTTGCTATCCAAATAACCCATACGAACAGCCTTCGCAATGGCTTGAACAAACAGAGAAGAGCAAGAGTTTTCTAGCCAATTATCAGACAGATGACCTTTGTCTACCACTTGATACCATAAGCCTGTTTCGGGATCTTGGTAGTTTGTTAAGGCAATGAGCAGGTCTTGAAGGATCGCAACTAGCTTTTTCTTATCCTTATGGTCTTCAGGAAGGTGATCAAACATTTCCAACAGAGCAACAGGGTACCAGCCGATTGCACGACCCCAGAACTCAGGAGCTGTTCCCGAAATAGGGTCTGCCCAATGCGCTGCTTTCGTTTCATCCCAGCCATGATAAAGCAAGCCTGTTTCTCGGTCCTTCGTATACTTCTCCATGAGAATCGCTTGATAGGCCATCATATCAAAATAGTCACTTTCCCCGAAAGTCTTCCCGAACTGGACAGCAATCGGACCAGCCATATATAATCCGTCCAGCCACATTTGATTAGGGTAATGCCCCTTGTGCCAAAAGCCACCTGATGGATTAGTTGGCCATGATTTTAATAGTGGAACAAGGTTGTGCAAAGCTTTCTTATACCTCTCATCACCTGTTTTCTCATAAAGCGTGTAAAGAAGGACGCCAGGCTGTATGTCATCAAGTTCATCTGTTTTGCATTTTGGGACACTACCGTCTGCAAGAATATGGCTGTCTACCCAGCTTTTGATATAGTTGAAATAATGCTCCTTTTGAGTAAGCCTCCAAACCTTCTCCATACCAGATAGAAATACCCCCTGATGATAGTGAAATCGCTCCGGTGGAAGCTGCTCAGGCTGAAATTTGGCCATTATCGTTTCGCAGGCTTTCTCAGCCCATTGGATAGGGAGCAGTGTCTCAGTTGATGGTTTATAGGTATTAGACTTTGGAAAATTCATCATAAAATCCCTCCTACTCGGTTTACATCTAGGTTAGCACAGGAATATGTACATTTTTTGCGGAATTATCTAAAACCTTCTTATATTTTGCAGGAAATGAAATAGAACGCGTCTAATAATAGTAGTAAAAAGCGAGGAGGTTCAAGATGAAAGAACTTCTATTTAAAAACGCAGAAGAGACATTCATCGTCTCACATCGGAAAGCGCTAAGCCACAATATGCCAGAAAATCATTTTCATAGTACGTTTGAAATATTTTACTTAATCTCAGGTAAACGGGAATTTTTTATTAAGGATAGGACGTTAGTGATTAACGAAGGGGATATCGTCATTATTTCACCAAATATCCTGCATCGGACAACCAATACAGAAATGCCAAAGCATGAGCGGCTTATTGTTAATATACATGAGACCTGTATGTCTGTTGGGAATCCTTCCTATAGGAAAATCCTTCAACCGTTGTTCGAACGAGATTACATCATTGTTAGGTGTCATTTGCAAGAGCGCCTTAAAATTGAAACACTATCACAGTCGATAATACAGGAGATAGACGAGAAAAGACCGGGCTTTGAAATGTACGCGCAAACGTTAGTACTCCAGCTAGTCATTATTTGCTGTCGGCATATGCAGAAAAATAACATAGAGGCATTAGAATATCCGAGTCCCATGCATGAAAGAATTTCGGAGGTTGTCCGCTATATCAACAACAACTATATGCACGATCTTTCGCTTCAATTCGTCGCTGAGAAATTTTACGTTAGTCCATACTATTTAAGTCGATTTTTTAAAGAAGCAACAGGCTTTACATTTGTAGAATACTTGAACAGCGTTAGAATTAAAGAAGCGAAAAAGCTGTTGGAACACTCCTCGATGAAGGTCAATTTGATTTATAAGAAGGTAGGATTCGGTAGTATTACACATTTCGGTAGGGTGTTTAAGGCAGTTACTGGTTATGCTCCGTTACATTATAGAAAAAGGAAGTGATAGATTTAGAATACCTTCTTAGATTCTTATGAGTAATAGACTAAATTTACAATTTAGTAGTGATCTTCTTTTTCCACCCTCGTCAACATAAGTCTGAATATTTTCCATCTGCCGTGGTAAATCCCTCCTAAATGAGTAATGACCATTCCCTAAAATCTCCCTTTATACCCTGTTAACAAAAGTGTTAATGATGTATATTTTTATTAAAGAATATTTATGAAATTACAAACATTTAAAATTTAAAAGGGGATACAAGCATGAGTAATGTTAACCAGTATGAATTAGGGAAAAAGCTTTATCAGGACTGGAGAATGAAAGTGGACGAGAATAACAGCTATCAAGAAGTAAGGCAGCTAAAAAGAGAGCAGATGAATCTACAAGAATTAAAGCAAGGCTTTATTGATGAAAGATGCATCTGTCTGAATAAAAGGGCTGAATTTGAAGATATTGAATGCTTTTATAGAGCTTTAGATGAGATATGAATTGATAGAATATATCTGAATATATCTTTATAATAGCATTTCATGAATATTGTTTTTTTAATGTTTATGAGTTTTTTATTAATAGAAATTACCTTGGTAAGGCTAGTTTCTACTAAATATTTACGAGAAACTAGTAAAACTACCTCTTATCTCTAGATATTTTCTTATAACAAGGGTGTGAGAATTACCTAATTTATCCAATGATTTTTTTTATATAATGAACCAATGT
>NZ_CADEPK010000105.1 GCF_902829255.1 Metabacillus niabensis
GTTTTAATTCACGTCCTACTAAGCGATGTTGAGCTGTAATAACATCACCATTTTCCATCCGCTTTGTCCAAATTAGCTTTGGAACAATCCCTTCCGCTGAAAGCACAGCTAAAAAAGGTGAACTATTTCGCTTTAAAAAAAGCTCCTGTCCATCCCTTGTTGCAAAAAATGAATTACCTGTCGCTCCCCCAGCAGGAGTTATTTTCCATTCACTACCTAATACTTGTTCCAACCAGTTTCCCTTCAATTTCAACCCAACATTTCATTTAAGAATTTATCGAAAAGCATAAGCGTTGCTTAGCCCCGACAAGGCTTGAGACCTCGAGGGGCTAGATGCTTATGCTAGACAATTTAGAAAAGCGTATACGCCTTGCATCATCTATCATTTAATATTTTACATTAACTTTAGTATTGTACCACTTATTAGGTTTTACTAGGTACTTTTCCTACATAACTTACTGATTAGGCATTGACCCGCGCAACCATAATAAAATATTAAAATAATTTCATTTAACTGAAATAAAAAGGATAGCTATTGGTGATTATGGAAAATTGCACAATAGCCATCCTTATAAATTTTATATCCATAGGATAATGATAGTCAAGCAAAACTAAAAGCCTAGATTTTACAAAAAACATACGTTCCTATTTTATTAATTGCTACATCGTTTTCAACAGCCATCGGACTTGTTAAATGAATAGTATCAGGAGTTATCATTAAGTACCATATTCCAGTTGGTAAGTCGATTTTAAACTCATGATTAATCTTATTATGATGGACAACAATTATTTGCGACCATGGACCAAATTCTCCGACATCTTTTAATTGGTACGATAGAAGATTTTGTTGAACATCGATAAAAGTAACATGTTTTTCAATTAACTCATAATTTGGTAAGCGAAAAGCACCGTGCATTTTTCTTATTTGAATGAGTCCTTTAACATACTCAACATTTTCTTTATATCGCGATCTATCACTCCAATTTATCCAATTGATTTCATCAGGTGAGTTATAACTATTTTCAACTCTTTGCTTCGTCCGAAAGAACTCTTGGCCTGCATGAAGAAAAGGGATCCCTTGGGATAGAAGAACAATGCTTGTTGCTAGACGATGTCTTGCCATCCGTATATCAACTGATTCTTGCTCTGAATAGATAAGGAATCGATCCCACATCGTGTGATTATCATGTGACTCAACATAATTAATGGACTGTATTGGTTCACTAAAACGTGAAGGAGAGCCACATACTAACTGTTTCATTTGTTCGAAAACACCTTCATGCCCATGTACGAATCCAGCTTCATAAAGATTAAAAGTACTCCCTTTTACAACATCGCGAAATTGGTCATTAAAAAAGCTAATTGATGGAAGCATTTTTGCATTTTGTGTGATTACCTTTTGATGAATTGGAAGTGGTGTATTCAAATCCCATCCCTCACCTAGCAGAATCGAATCAGGCTTTAATGCGTATATTTTATCTTTTAGTTCTGACATTGTATCAACATCAAGGATTCCCATTAAGTCAAAGCGAAAACCGTCTATATCATACTCTTTCATCCAATAACATGCACAATCAATAATAAATTTTCTTACCATAAACCGCTCAGAAGCAAGATCATTACCAACACCAGTCCCGTTTGAAGCGTTTCCATTTTCATCGTATCTAAAAAAATAACCGGGGACTAATTTCTCGAAGGAGGAATTCTCTTTCGAGTACACATGATTATAAACTACATCTAATATAACTCTAATTCCATGATTATGGAGAGATTGAATCAGGGCTTTTACTTCTCTTATTCGCTCTGTTGGATTTTCAGGGTTTAAACTATAGCTTCCCTCAGGAGCAAAAAAATGTAGTGGATTATATCCCCAATTGTATCGGTCATTAGGATGATATTCATCAACTTCCTCAAAATCATTAATAGGCAATAACTCTACATGTGTAACTCCTAACTCCTTTAAATATGAGACGCCTGTTGAATCACTCGCTTGATTATTAGTATCCTTTTCTAACCATGCCACGTATTTTCCTTTTCGGGTCATTCCACTATCGTGATGACTAGAAAAATCTCGTATATGAGCTTCATAAATGATTGCATCATTTTTATTTTGGAAAGGAGGCAATTTTTTTGATGAAACAGCTATTTTCTCTTTATTAACAATAACACCGTATTCACCATTAATCGAAACAGCAATTGCATACGGATCAACAGCCTCTTTCCAAACTAGATTAACACATGCTAGAAATGTATATAAAAACCCTTTAAAGTCACCTTGTAAAGTAAGAGACCATACTCCATTCTCATGCCTTTCCATTTCATACACAGCAACCTGCTGTTTATCTTGTTGATAAAGTTTCATTTTAACCGCTGTTGCTGTTGGTGCCCAAACCTTCCAAAGTGTTTGTTCTTTTTTGTACGTAACTCCTAAATCGTCTCCATCGTAGCGAAACATTTGATCAAACTCATTCGTTCGAATGACTGCACCTACTTGCAGATCTGTCGAAACACCATTTTCATCCACTATCATTACAGTCTTACCAAATTCAATTTCAAGCTGATGCTGACAACTATATTTAATATGGCTACCGATATCCAACACATCGATAATGTCTAATGGATGGTTTCCATTAACATGTTCAATAAAAAATGATTTTCTTTCATTTTGCATTTCTTTAGGTAGTAGGATGACAATTTCATTCATTCGGTCTAAATAAGCTTCATACTTCCTATTTACCTTAAGCAACCGAGCCACCCCCGCTAAACAACTATTTTATTAGTGTTACATTCGATTTATTTACAGAAATTGAAACTGGTCCTTCACCAATATGCTCTCCATCTGCATATACAGGAGAATTATCTCCGTATAATTTGATTGATGTACAGGGAAATGTTGAAATAGCATCTTCCCTCCATTTCTTACTTTTCATATTAAACAAGAATAAACAAATTATTTGATTTCGACTTAGACTGTGTATTATCGTCGCATCTAATAAACCATCTTTTGGGTTTGTATTTTCCGCAATCTCCATTTTGTTATATCGATGTGGCAGATTCGAAACAGTAGACAACCAAACATTTTCATATTCAACCATTTCTCCATCATAATGAACTTTTAGTGAAGTTGGTTTGTATTGGTATAATACCTTTAAAAGACAAATGATAAACATAAAAGAATGCAAATGGAGAAAGTTCATTATTCTTTTAAGTGGAAACATATCTATTTCCTTTTGGATTACTACATTAATGCCAACTTCAAGAGAACGGATAAAGTGTATACTACTTGTTTTCCCCTCACAATTTATCTCACCTAAATCATATTGGACGGAACGCCTGTTCATTTTTTGGAGTATACTTCTCAGCGCTTTAACAGGATGTGAAGGTAATTGTAGTTCCCTTTCCAAGTTATGGCCATTTCCAGCATTAATAAAACCTATCTTAACTTTTTGAAATGTCGCTAATCCATTAATAACCTCATGAATCGTCCCTTCTCCTCCAACAACTATTATTGTTTTTAAATGATAATTTTGAATTGTGGCTACCTGTCTCGCAAGAACTTCTGCATGACCAGAATACTCTGTTTGAAATGTACGATAGGTGATGTTCGTTTTTTCTAGTTCTTTTTTTATCTTCTTCCAAATCTTGATTGATTTACCATTCCCCGCTACGGGATTTATTATAAAAAATAAACCATTCATATTCGCTTCTCCGTTATCTCTACTAGTTTATGTCATTTGTTTATTTGTGTTCATATCCTCGATAAAAAGCTTAAAATCCTTCGGAAACTTTCAAATCTATTAATTGTGTACTCTACTAATCATAGAAAGAGTAGATAGTAAAAAAGGGCAAGCTTCTTCTTGTCCTTTTTTAGTTTAATCTATATGTTGTTCATCTGGTGATTGCTCATTCCATTCCTTTCGATAAAAGGAATTTGTTAGACAATGTGATAACAATACTTGAGCACTCTTTAATTGAATATGCTTTAATGGTGCCGAAGAGCTTCGTAGCCGATTAAACCACTGTCCATATGTTCTTTTATCTAATAATGTGATATCGTGTGGAGCAAATGGATAATCAATATATCCGTTGCGACTTACAATAATTTTCTTTACAGGTAAATCTGCTTCACCTACTGATAACACCTTTTGGACTACCGTTGCCGTTCGATTAAGGCTTATTACGGGATTCAAGATTTTTTTCGTATCTTTTCCGTTTCTAGCAAGCCAAAATTTATCTTTTGAACCTGTATAGATGGTTTCATTAAGATGCTCAACAACTGTTAAGCAATAAACTTCTGTTGTTCCAATTATGATCAAGTCTAATTCTACTGGTGCATTTTTCATGAGAAAAACCGGTTTATACAACAAAAGATAATGATCTGGTAATCGCTGCATAAAATATTGTAATAATCTATCACGATAAACCTTCTTATCGACAGAAGATTTTTCACGAAGAGTTGAGCTAGCCCAGCGAATTTGAAAACGAAATATATAATCTAAAAACAAAAGTTTGAGATCATTTTCAGATTTAGGAACAGTAGTAAATTGGAACTGCAATTCATCATCATCAAGAGCTGCATCTTGAACCAAAGGTTTTATTGTTTGGATGCTTGGCTCTTCCTTTGATAATTTACTTTTTAATTTCTTTAAAAGCGATTTCTTTTCCCCATCATCCATAAATGGTGTAAACTCCGGCTCACTTACCTTCATAACGGTATGAAATCTGTTACTTTTCCAAGCATCATAGACCTTCGCCCATTGTTTTTTCTTAAACCGTATAAATTGACTAGGATAACGATATGCATCGAGCTCATAACGAGAAATGTAATCATATAGTTTTATTAATTGTGCCAACCGTTAATCAGCTCCTTTATTCCATGTTATTTCATATATCTAAAAAATTCGTTAACAGTTCCGTTTGTATGACGCTCCTCTTCTTTATATCGTATTGAATTAAATTTTTTACAGTGAAATTTAATAAATTCACCCTTTTAAAGAAAAAATTTCGACTGCTTCATACTTAGGAATTCGATCTAAATGGGTTTTATATAAGTGAATTTTATCAGCTAGAAACGTCTGCTTATCAGCCTCAAATATGTGTCGTAATTCATTTGTATATTGAAATGGAACTTCTGATTTCCATCTTCTTGCTAACGTAATATGTGGATTAAATGGTTTTTTATCAAGGGAAAAGCCGACTTCGATACATGTATGAAATACCTGTCTTTGTAAAGAATGAAGATATGATGATTCATTTATTCCAGCCCACAGTATTCTAGGGGATTCTTTTTTACCGAACACATCGATTCCAGATAAACTCAATTCAAAAGGTGAATGGCTTTGTGCAATATGTGAAACTTGATTTTTTAAGTTAGCTAATTGTTGAGGAGAGGCTACGGCACCTAAAAAAGCCAAAGTAATATGATAATCATCTTGATGAACCCATGATTTAAAAGGATACTGATCTTTATGTTGAACTACCCAATTATGTAAATAGCTTTTTTGATCCTTAGCAATTGGAACAGCAAGAAAATAATGAAATTGTCGATCCATGTGAAACTCCCTTCAAAGAATTATTACTTGAAGATTATTCTATCCTACTTTTCCATCATATAAAACCTATAGCAATATTTGATGTATTTAGAATGATATCCATTCAAATAGGTTTTTTATTTTTGTTATGTTATGATTTTATATGACTTACTTGTCCGAATATAGCAATTTTTAAAGGAAGTGTCTTAAATGAGAGTTGTAAACAATATTGCAGACCTAATTGGTCAAACCCCTTTAGTCAAATTAAATCGTTTAAATCCTGAAAATGGAGCTGCTGTTTATTTAAAGCTCGAATATTTTAATCCAAGCGGAAGTGTAAAAGATCGCGCTGCTTATAATATGATTATCGATGCTGAAAAGAAGGGCTTATTAAAGCCTAACTCAACTATAATCGAACCGACTAGTGGAAATACTGGAATTGGGCTTGCGATGAATGCTGCTGCAAGAGGATATAAAGCTATACTAGTAATGCCTGATACGATGACACAGGAACGGATAAATATTTTAAAAGCATATGGTGCTGAGGTTGTCCTAACTCCTGGTGACGAAAAAATGCAAGGGTCAATTCGTAAAGCAGAGCAACTAACAAAGGAAATTCCAAATAGTTTTATGCCGATGCAATTTGATAATTCCGCTAATCCAGACGCTCATCGTAAAACGACGGCAACCGAAATTATTGAAGCAATGGATTCTATCGGTAAACCATTATCAGCTTTCATTGCAACTGCTGGAACAGGTGGAACAATAACCGGAACAGGTGAAGCGTTGAAGGAACATTATCCAAACTTAAAAGTTCATGTCGTTGAACCAGCTGGTTCCCCTGTTCTATCTGGTGGTAAACCTGGTAAGCATAAATTAGTTGGAACAAGTCCAGGCTTTATCCCTTCAGTTCTAAATGAAAATGTGTATGATGAAATTCTAAAAATTGAAGATGACCAAGCATATGACATTACGAGACGCTTAGCGAGTGAAGAAGGAATCCTAGTAGGACCGTCGTCAGGTGCAGCTTGCTATGCAGCAATTGAGGTTGCAAAGCGGTTAACACCTAATGATGTCGTTGTATGTATGATTGCTGATACGGGTGAAAGATACTTATCTACTGATGTATTTTCATTTTAAGTTATAAAAAAGCTGTTCCATTTAGTTATAAGAGAGGAAGCAGTTCTTCTCTTATAACTTTACCACGAAAAAAAATCTATTAAAAACATCTCCCTAAATGCATAAAGCTACTATTCTAAACCTCTAAAGATAAGATAACTTGCTGTACCCTCTTTTGTGACAATTTTACTTTTATTAGTTTTCTTAAATAAAAATAGATGACCCACACGAGCCATCTACTTTTATTTATTTTGCTAATTCATAAATGGCTTGTGCATAAATAGCTGTTGCCTTCAGTAAATCCTCAATCTCTATATATTCATCCTTTTGATGAGCGACATCTGGTCTCCCTGGAAATAATGGTCCAAATGCAACACCAGCATCAAGAGAACGTGCATAAGTTCCTCCACCAATCGCTATCAATTCCGCTTTTTCTCCTGTCTGCTCTTCATAAACACGCTGTAAGGTTTTTATGAGTGGGTGCTTCTCATCGACATGATGTGGTTTTGAATCATTAAATAAATTTAACTCAAAACCATCTATTTGCTCAAATCCTGCCTTTACTTTGTCAGCATTACCTGTTACAGGGTAGCGAATGTTAATCCCAATTTCCCCTGCTTCATCTTCAAAAGAAATGATGCCAAGGTTAACCGTTAAATCACCACTTATGTCATCTGAAAATGCAATTTGAAGTTTTTCCCCTCTTGTGTCATCTTTGAAAATCTGATCAATCGTCGAAACGAAATGCGCCCCTTTTCCATTTATTTGTAAAGTATGTAAAAAGCTTGCCAATACAATTCCAGCATTTACACCATTATTTGGCTCCATCGCATGAGCTGATTTCCCTTTTACCGAAAACATATATTCATTATTTAAATATTTATATTCACCAGACACATTGGCCTTAGTTAAAAAGTCAGTAAATAACTTGTTTATATCTGCTATTTCTTCATTAACAATTACAGTTGCTTCTGCTAAATCTGGTACCATATTAAATCTCCGTCCAGCATGAAAAGATTTAAGCTTCATCCCATGTGATTCATCTTTTATATCAGCAGTGTGCTTTAACTTTAAATCGATAATCCCTTTTTCTGCATATATAATTGGGAAATCAGCATCTGGTGCAAATCCTACTGTTGGCATTTTTTCATGTTTAAAATAATGCTCTACACAACGCCAATCACTTTCCTCATCGGTTCCTATTATCATTCGCACATTTTTCTTTAACGGGAGACCTAGCTCCTTTACAATTTTCATCGCATAAAATGCAGCAATCGTCGGTCCTTTATCATCAAGTGCACCACGTGCATAAATCCTTCCATCTCTAATTTCCGCACCATAAGGATCGCTTGACCAGCCATCACCTTCAGGAACCACATCGACATGACAAAGGACTCCTACAATTTCTTCACCGCTTCCTGGCAACTCAATATGACCAGCATACCCATCCAAATTTTTCACTTGAAAACCTGAATCCTCACCGAGTTGTAATAAATGATTAAATGCATCGTTTATTCCTTTTCCAAAAGGAGCATAATCACTTTTAGTTGTTTCATCTAGAACACTTTTGATTTGAAGGTATGCCCTAGCATCATTAATTAAATCATCTTTTCTAGCTTCAACTTCTTGTTTCCAATTCATAACGATTAACCTCCATTTACTCTGTACATTCTTCTACTATATTAGTATGTAGATAAAATAAGCAAAAGAAACGGTCTTAATGGTCTATTATTTCTTTTCCCGTACATACTAATATCAAAATCGTAGCGTATTTGTTTGTTAAGATAAAGAATCATTGGGTAAATAATTAAAAAACTATTGCAAAATATATAAATAACGAATATTATTATAAATGTTTTGAAAAAACGTTCGTATAACGGGGGTACATATGTTTAAACTAGCAGAAAATAAGACAACGGTCAGAACAGAAATTTTCGCAGGTATTACAACTTTTCTAACGATGGTTTATATAGTAGTTGTTAATCCGATCGTATTATCTGACGCAGGGGTACCATTTAATCAAGTATTCACTGCAACGATAATTGCTACCATTATCGGAACACTTTGGATGGCTTTAGCAGCGAATTACCCTATTGCAATTGCACCAGGAATGGGATTAAATGCATATTTCGCTTACTCTGTTGTTGGAGCAAATGAAAATATTACATATTCCACAGCATTTTCCGCTGTGTTTGTTGCTGGAATTATTTTCATTATTTTATCGTTAACACCTTTCCGTAAAAAATTAATTGAGGCAATCCCGAATAATTTAAAGCATGGAATTACAGCAGGTATAGGATTATTTATCGCCTTTATCGGCTTACGTTTAACAGGAATTATAACAGCAGATCCAAACAACCTAGTGAAGCTTGGCGATCTTCATTCACCATCTGTTATTTTAGCTATTGTCGGGCTAGCCATAACATTAGTGTTAATGAGCTTAAATGTCCATGGTGCTTTATTTATAGGAATGGTCATTACAGCCATAATCGCTTTCTTTACTGGTCAGCTTGAATTTAAAGAAGGATTCGTTTCTCTCCCAAGCCTTCCTGAAGGAATTATTGTCGCAAATCCATTTACAGCATTCGGTGATGTTATTTCACACGGTCTTTATGCCGTTGTATTTTCATTCCTATTAGTTACAATTTTCGATACAACAGGTACGATGATTGGAGTTGCTCAACAAGCAGGCTTAATGAGAGGAAATGAGCTTCCAAGAGCACGAACTGCGTTATTAGCTGATTCAGCAGCTACAACAGTTGGTGCAATGTTTGGAACAAGCCCTACAAGTGCTTATATTGAATCCTCTTCAGGAGTTGCTGCAGGTGGTCGTACTGGTTTAACGACATTAACTGTTTCAATATTATTCGGTTTAACATTATTATTTAGTCCATTAATTAGTGCAGTTTCAAATTTATCAGCAATTACTGCTCCAGCCCTTATTATTGTCGGAAGTTTAATGATGGGTGCAATTGCCGAAATCAATTGGAAGGAGCTTGATGAAGCATTTCCAGCATTTCTTGTCGTTTTAAGTATGCCATTAACGTCAAGCATTGCTACTGGTATTGCTCTAGGCTTTATCTCTTATCCATTAGTAAAAATCGCAAAAGGAAAATGGAGAGAAGTTCACATTTTCGTCTATATTTTTGCTATTCTTTTCTTTATCCAACTCGCATTTATTGGTGGCCATTAACTTAGCTTTTTAAAGAGGGTAACTCAAAAGGTTCAGACCCCAACAAACACTGATATATAAGTCTATATATTGTGTTTGTGGGGTCTGAACCTTTGGTATTGAGCCACCCTCTTTTTCTTTAAGTTGTTTAATTCTCTTTTTCGTAGAAAAGCTGAAACACTAGATCCTGGTTATAATTCCCAAACCCACTCCCGAACAAAGTTACTCCACCAACATGAACACTATCCTCTTCAACAGCAATTCGAAATGTCCATTGTTTTTCGCGAATCGCAACATCGTTCAATGTAACATTTGAGAATAGTTTTCCATCTAAATATGTTCCATGGCCTGTAATTCTAATTTTCTTTAAGAGCCCATATTGATTGACAACACTTGGCCACCAAGACGGTGTGTATTTCCCCCTACTATCACCGTAATCTCCAGGGCTAGTCCACTGACCTAAATGAACATCATTTAAATAAAAGTCAATATCAGACGGCCAATTACTATTTGTAAACGGTGCTTCTGAGGATAGCTCCATAGATATTTCCAATTCCTTCGGATGCTGACTTGAAAGTAAATAATTAGGAACTTTATATTCAATATATCCTTGATAAAACCAAAGAATTTTTGCATTTACACGTTCTCCATCAAAAAAGTAACGAGGATCATCAAACTCACCTATAATCTTCTCTGGAGTAGCTAACCCGCAAGTAGGTCTTATTTGTAAATCTGTATAATGACCGATTGAAATTTCTGTTTGATGGTATTCTTGTTTTACTTGTTGTTTGGTTGGAAACGTAATTTCCATTTTATCTACATAAAGAACACATAATTTTTGAACCCCTCCCTTACCAGGTATCCGGTCGGTTCGAATTATTCCTGCCTTCTCCAATTTTTTTACATGCATACTTATAATCGCACTGCTTAAGCCTAACGCGTCAGCCAATTCCTTCATATTTCTTGGCTGTTCCGCTAATAAATGAATAATATTGATGCGAACATTGCTTGCAAGTGCTTCAAAAACTGGTAGTGAATGTTTTGAAATATCTAATTCCATATTTGCCCCCATTTGTACATGACTATATGAAATATCATATCGTTTTATGTATTTCTCTGACAAGAATAGATTCATGATAAAAAAACAAAAAGAGGTGACTCAAAAGGATCGGCCCCCCTCCAACAAACACCATTTATAGTAAACTAACCTCATTCTATATATGAGTTGTCTGAACCCCTTGGGTTTGAGCCCCCCTCTTTACCAGTTCTATTGCTTTGTTAAAATAATCGGCCCTTCCTTCGTTATTGCAATCGTATGCTCGTATTGTGCTGAAAGCTTCCCATCTATAGTTCTTGCCGTCCAACCATTATCGTCCATTTTTGATTCCCAAGAACCAATGTTGACCATCGGTTCGATAGTAAAGACCATACCTTCCTTTATCCGCAGACCTTTGTTCGGTTCTCCATAATGCAAAATAGTCGGTGATTCATGTATCGTTTCCCCAATACCGTGGCCAGTAAAGTCTCTGACTACCGAAAACCCTTCTCCTTCAACATATGATTGAATCACATGCCCAATATCTCCAAGTCGGTTCCCAATCACAGCCTTTTCAATTGCACGATTTAATGATTCCTCTGTTACTTGTAAAAGCTTTGCTGCCTCATCTGAAACCTCTCCAACAGCATATGACCATGCAGAATCAGCTAAAGCACCATTTAAATTTACAACCATATCTATTGTAACAATATCGCCATTTTTTAACGGCGTATGTCGTGGAAAACCGTGGCATATTTCATCATTGATTGATGCACATGTTGCATATTCATAGCCTTTATAGCCCTTTTGTTCAGGGGTTGCTCCATGCTCAGACAAATATTTATCAACAAAAGAGTTGATTTCAAATGTCGTTACACCTGGTTTAATTCGCTTGGCAATTTCTTTATGACAATTTGCAAGCAATTGCCCTGCCTTATGCATCAAATCGATTTCTCGTTTGCTTTTTAATTTAATCAAAATACGTTCCCTCCGATAAATTAGGTGATGCTACTAGTATATACATTAAGGATACCATGAATCACTTCCTGGAAAAACAAACGTGTTTCTCCATCTATTATTGTCTTAATTAAACATTGTTACAAGCATATTGTTGATTTATGAATATTACACACATAGACTCTATTAAAATACGAGAAAAAGCTCTCCACAGACAAGAAGCAAAAAGGAGAGCTTAAATAGCGATAGAAAAAATCATGAAATTGAAAAGTCTAGGCCAAACTAACCATTAAAAAATAATTGCTATCCCCGTCGTTATACTAGTAACGATAAATAGAAAAATAATCCCTGGTGAAGCAAAAATTCTTTTACATTTCCCTTGTGCCTGAATTAGATAATCTTTCTTCTCCTTTTCAATGACAAAGTATGGATTTTGCTTAATTAACTCATGAAATAATAAACGAAGCCATTCCTGAAAAAAGAACCAAAACGCTATAAAGACCCCCCACTTCAACCAAATTGGTGATAAAATAATGAGTGCCGATGTTAAAGATATAAACTGAATATAGTTAAAAATATACGTCTTTTCTCTTAAGAACGCTTTGATGAATAATTCTGTAACACCATTGACAGGTGTTCGACTTTTAAAAATCCTTTCCGAACGACCCCATAATATAATTGAGCGCTTTTTAGGCTTTTGTTTTGGCATATGTATTTCTGGATTTATAGTTAAAATGAATGATGATAGTTTCACCTTTTTCATTTTTTCGTTTTCAACATCTGTAGAAAAGGTTCGATATTGCCTTTGGTATATGTACAGCTGTCTAATTGAAAAAATGCATAAAACAGACGCTAATAAAGGAAGAACTATCACGGATGATTGATTCATAACTAGGAAAGTTAAAATACCTAATAAAATAGCAGCAAACGAAATCACAAGCCATTTTTTCCAGAAGTGATATCGAAACGTAAGCTGTTTATATGTAGAAATAAATAAATTTAAACTAAAAAAATAATAAATCGTTGTAATTAATAGATTTACATTCCACTCATTAAAATGTTTTGTTAATGGTAAAAGAAGAAGTAAAACAATTACCCATTTTACTAGCAATAAAACGAAAGAATAGATAGCCCCCAAACACCTCATCTGGATTACCTTTTGCTTATGCTGTAATAAATATAACTGATCAGCCTCTTCCATAAAAGTGCGAATCATCCCTTGCCATGAAAGGAAAAAACCTATAAATGCAAAGCTGATAATCGAAAATCCTTTAAGCCATGTAGGCGGAGCTTGCCACCAGGAATAATACATAATCCCCCCAAAAACGAGTGCAGGGATGAGGAGATACACGATAATTGTCCAATCAAAAATGGAATGAATGATCTTCCATTGATTGCGAAGATCCTGCTTTAACCGACCATAAAATAGCTGATATCCACTCACCCATATAACCTACCTTCAGCCATAAGATGAAAACAGTCAAGTAACGACCCATCTCGTAATCCACTTTTCTCTTGGATATCTCTTAATGTTCCTTGAGCAAATACAGTCCCTTCAGAAATTAACAGAAATCTATCACATATTTTCTCAGCAGTATCAAGCACATGTGTTGACATAAGTATTCCAGCTCCACGCTTCCTTTCTTCCTCCATTACATGAATAAACATTTTTATCGCACTTGGATCAAGTCCAATAAATGGTTCATCAACAATATAATAATCTGGTTTTAATATTAGAGCCTGAATGATCATTACTTTTTGCTGCATCCCCTTTGAAAAAGTAGCTGGCATCTCATGTCTAACAC
This sequence comes from Metabacillus niabensis, assembly GCF_902829255.1. Taxonomy (GTDB): domain Bacteria; phylum Bacillota; class Bacilli; order Bacillales; family Bacillaceae; genus Metabacillus; species Metabacillus niabensis. The sequence goes on from NZ_CADEPK010000105.1 coordinate 13,621, forward strand.
TGTCCATTTTAAACATTTCTAAATATGTTTCAGCTCTTGCCTCTAAAGTCTTGTCATCTATCTCGTTGATAGAAGCTAATAAATCTAGATGCTCCCACAATGTTAAATGATCATAAAAGATTGGTCGTTCGGGTATATAAGCATATGTACTACCTTCTCGTTTCCAAGTTTCCCCCTCTACATATTCGATTACTCCTAATAATGTCTTTATCGTTGTACTCTTTCCAGCACCATTAGGGCCGATAATTCCAATTAGTTCACCTTTATGTAGGGAAAATTGGACATCATGAATAATGGATTGATTTTCTTCATAACCAGCTTTTTCAATTGAAATATTTAAAATATCCACTTTGCTCACTCCTTATATTTACATACGTTTTTCCAATAAAAAGGATTCAAAATCAAGCAAAGAATTTCACTTTACTGTCATACAAGTTAGAATAATCGTCATATAAATTTAGTGTAAGAAAGCTATAGTAGTAGTCCTTTTGGTAATGCAAAAATATTAATATTTTGTAAATTTAATCATTTCTATGGATTTTCCATGTCGAATTCGTGTAAAATATTGTTATAACGCTTTACCAATCATTAAGATATGTTAGAAGAACATCTGAAGTTGCAGTCATCGAAAGGTTGTAGTCGGCATTGCCAGTGCGATCAAACGATAAGGAGTGGTTTTTTGAAACCTTCAACAAACCGTATGCTAACCAGAATCAAGTCTGTCTACATGTTTATTAATGAGCGTGGTACCGTGACCACACAACAACTTGTTGATGAATTTGGTATAACACCAAGAACAATTCAGCGTGATTTAAATGTGTTAGCGTATAACGATTTGGTACACAGCCCAACAAGAGGTAAATGGGCCACTACAAAGAAAAAGGTAAAGATGTCTTCTTAAGAAACGAAAAAAACTAATTATACATAAAAGGAACCTTAAAATTAAGGTTCCTCTTTTTTGCTCCACTCCGTTTTATCAATTTGTTTAATCATCCATTTATATTCCAAAGCTTTACAAATCAATTGGTTGTGCCTGTCTTAGAGCTTCTACCTCTTCATCGGTTAAATCGCGATATTCTCCTAAATTCAATTCTTCTTCATCTAATACAATTGGCCCCATCGATATTCGTTTTAAATAGGTTACTTTTTTGCCTACAGCTTCAAACATCCGCTTCACTTGATGAAATTTTCCTTCTGTAATTGTGACATGAATCGTTGATTGATTCCCTGCTGAAAGAATTTCAAGCTTTGCTGGTTTAGTTACATAGCCATCATCAAGCTCTACACCTTGCTTGAAGGCATCGATATCCGCCTCTGTCACCTTACCTAAAATAGTCGCAAAATATGTTTTTGGCACATGCTTCTTTGGTGAAAGTAATTGATGTGCAAGCTGCCCATCGTTTGTTAGAAACAATAAGCCTTCAGTATCCTTATCAAGTCGTCCGACCGGAAAAGGCTGGAGAATCGCATCTTCCATTTCTAATAAATCAATGACCGTTTCCTGGTAGTCATCCTCTGTTGCAGATAAGTATCCTGCAGGCTTATTCATAAGAAGGTATACAAATTCTTTATACTCAATCTTTTCTCCATTAACTGTAATTTGTTGTTTTTCGGGGTCAACATGTGTTTTCGGATCCTTTATAACGATTCCATCCGCAACAACTACACCCGTTTTAAGGAGTTTTTTTACCTCTTTACGGCTACCATAGCCGATATTTGCTAATAATTTATCAACTCTCATAAAAAACTCTCTCCTATTTCGTAAAGAAGGTTTTGAAAGAGGCTGTCTTTTCTGAGCACTCCCCCACCACAGTATTCGGTGGGGACTGACCCTAAATGTAAGACAGCCCCTTCGTTTATTGTAATGCTATTGTTTCCTAGATGTAAGTTACTTAGCCCTTCGCACGTGATTTTGGTAAGAAGCGATTGAGACGGTTTCCCAACACCTTTTCTAATAAATGTGTACGGTATGCTAAATATAGATATGATGCTCCTCCTATGACAATCGCTATTCCAGCTACGATTGCTGATTGTACCAATCCATCTTGATATTGAACAAAAATCGCTAAAATAGATTGGACAACAGATAGGACTAACCCCATAAAAATACACATCATAACCATTAGCACTGATCTTTTTATTAGCAGTTTAAACGAATAGCCAGTATGTTTTTTAATCATTGCAAATCCGTAAATTAATGATAATAAGTAGCCTGCAGCCGTTGCTAATATCGAGCCAACACCTTGATACATTTGAATTAGTGTTGAGTTAAGAGCAAGCTTAACAATAATTCCAAGGACAAGGCTAATGACAGCAAGTTTTTGCTTATTAATTCCTTGTAATATCGCAGCATTCACTGTAAACAAGGAGAATAACAATGCAACTGGTGAATACCACATTAATATTTCTTTCCCAATTTCTTCAGATACTCCATGATAAAAAATGCTATAAGCCGGTCCAGCTAAAACAGATAATCCTATAACTGCTGGTAAAGTAACTAGCATTATGATTTGTAACGTTTGATCAATTTGTTTATGCAATAATTCACGATTATTTTTTGTAAAAGATTCCGTCACAGAAGGAATCAATGTCAATCCAAATGCTGTTGCTAATGACACTGGAATCATGACCAATTTCGGTACATAGAGCAATAATACCGAAAACATTTCTACTGTTATATCCTTATATCCCGCGTCAATCATTGCTCGGTTAAACGTATTCGTATCAATATAGTTATAAATTGGGATTGCCAAGCCTACAAATACAAAAGGACCTGCATACGTAAAAACTTCTCTAAACATTTTCCCAAGCGGAATATTCCGAGAAGTCACTCTGTTTTCCTGCATTGCCAATAACGTATGCTTTCGCTTTACCCAATAAACAAACAAAATCAACAATCCACCAATCGCTCCAACAAACGCAGCAAATGTTGCGTATCCAACAGCTAAAACTAAGCCTCCATTAAAGACATTTAACACAAGATACGTAGCAACAAGTAAAAAGACTATCCTTACAAGCTGCTCAATTACTTGAGAAACAGCTGTTGGCCCCATTGAACCATGACCTTGGAAAAATCCACGAATCAAACTCATTAGCGGGACAACGATAAGAGCTAAGCTGACCATCCGGATAACTAAAACCGCATCATCAACAGTAATATTACTAATTTCTTTCTCTGCTAGGGCGCTATGAGCGAGGGTTGGCGCAAGAACATACAAGAGGATAAAAGCAATCAGTCCTGTCACAAACATGACCATTATCCCTGCTTTAAACATTTTCCTGCTTGTTTTATAGTCACCAATCGCATTATATTTTGAAACAAATTTCGAGACTGCAGCCGGAAAGCCTGCTGTCGCTATACTTAAAAAAATTGTATATTGGGCATACCCGGTTTGAAAGAGAGTTCCACCATCTGTTCCAACCATTGCCGCAAATGGAATGAGGTAAATCATCCCTAAAATTCTTGAGAGATATGTACCTAAGGTTAAAACAAATGTACCTCTTAATAAATTATTCGACATGTTTCTTATTCACCATTCTTCTCTATGAAGATTCAACTTTTCTATTTTACCACAATCTTATGCTTATACCATAAGTATCTATACCTGATTTTTCTAAAAAGGAGCGGATATTGTCGATTCCTGCAACTTTATACTACCTACTGCGGATTCTGTCGATTTAGACTGATAAAATTATCCTTTTTTATCTAATAGCTCTACTACTTCTGTTTAAACATATTTTTGTTTCATTTGTTCCAAACTTATAATACGTTTTTTTATTTTATAGGTTTCAGCTATAATAGGATAGACTCTAGAATAATAAAGGTTGTGAACAAATTTTGAACTATGATGTTTTAGTCATTGGTGGTGGACCATCAGGTTTAATGGCGGCAATTGCTGCTGGCGAACAAGGTGCTCGCGTAATATTAGTCGATAAAGGGAATAAGCTTGGGAGAAAGCTCGCAATATCTGGTGGGGGTCGTTGCAACGTTACTAATCGATTACCAGTTGATGAAATCATTAAACACATTCCAGGGAATGGAAGGTTTTTATATAGTGCCTTTTCTGAATTTAGCAATGAAGATATCATTACATTTTTTGAAAAGCTAGGGATCGAACTTAAAGAAGAAGACCATGGTCGAATGTTCCCAGTAACAGACAAAGCACAATCTGTTGTCGATGCTTTATTGAATGAACTTAAAAGATTGAAAGTAGAAGTCCGAACGAATGAGCCAGTTAAAGATATTATGTATGATGATACAAAAGTAACAACCGTCATATTAAAGAGTGGAGAATCGATTGAAACAAAAGCAGTTGTTTTAGCAGTTGGAGGTAAAAGCGTTCCACATACAGGGAGTACAGGAGATGGATACCCATGGGCTGAAAAAGCAGGACATACGATTACTGAATTGTTTCCTACAGAGGTACCTATCACATCGAATGAACCGTTTATTCAAAATAAAACTCTTCAAGGTTTATCATTAAGAGATGTAGCCCTTAGTGTGTTAAATCCAAAAGGAAAACCAATCATTACTCATCAAATGGATATGATCTTTACTCATTTTGGGATATCAGGTCCAGCAGTTTTAAGATGTAGCCAATATGTCGTTAAAGCGATGAAAAAATTTAAAACAAATGCAATTACCGTTAGCATTGACGCACTTCCTAGTAAAAATGAGGAGCAGCTCTTTCAAGAAGTTGTCAGAAATTTAAAGACAGATGCAAAAAAGGCGATAAAAAATGTGTTAAAAGGTCTTCTTCCCGAACGGTACTTATTGTTTTTATTAGAAAAAAACGAAATCGATCCGCAAATTACATATGATAATCTTTCAAACGAAAAGCTCCGTGGCTTTATAAAGGATTGTAAACAATTTCAATTTCAAGTTCATGGAACCTTACCATTAGAAAAAGCGTTCGTAACAGGTGGAGGAGTATCGATAAAAGAAATTCACCCTCGGGAAATGGCATCTAAATTTAAACAAGGCTTGTATTTCTGTGGCGAACTTTTAGATATTCACGGATATACAGGAGGGTACAACATCACTTCTGCACTCGTAACCGGGAGACTCGCTGGCATGAATGCGGCACTCTATTCAAAGACAAATTAATCGTATAAAGGGGAATAATAGTTGAAGAACACTTATCTCGATTACGGTCATTCTGATAAGATGGGCCCAAGGTTAAGAGCTGTTGTCCAACATCAGCTTATCGATGATTTAACATACTATGGCATACAGGATAAAGCATTGTTCTTTGATTGGACTAACAGCTGTATAGAGGGACATGACGAACAATACTTAGATGGAACTGTTGAAAATTTTTCAGGAATTAAAGTACTGAACAGGCAAAATATAGTCGTCGCTGAAGGATGGATGGAATTTCTATACGACTCCTCTGAAAACTTTTTTATAGCCTACTGGGAATATCTTAATATTTTAGTTAGTGGGAGAGAAATACAAGTTAAAGCAGATGGAGGAATTCCTGAGCATATCCTTACAAAAATTCCATTAACTCTTCGGAATAAACTTTAACACATGAAATTTGAACAAAAGGGATTTGGATAACAAACCCCTTTTCTTTTTAGAAGCTACACAAATAATTCTTAATTTAGCTTAACAGGCTATCAAAAAAGACCTTCCAATTTGAAGGTAAAATTCACATGATAAGAAAAATCCTTTTAAATATTATTCAGAGCAGTTTCGATTTTAGCTTTTGCTTTCCCTCTACTGATTTACCTCTATCTCTGAAGAATTCAATTTTGGAAAAGAAATCGACGCCATCTTCATAAGAACAAGGGCTAATAAGCTTGCACCAAAAACAGGAATGATTCCCGGGAAGCTCCACATGAGATAAAGGGTGACCAAAAAGGCTACTATCATTAATATCGATTGTATTGGACGACCGACCGCTAATACAAAAGCATACTTAATATACTCTCTTTTCTTTAATTGAAAATGAACGAAGATTGGTAATAGATATAATGAGAGCAACAGGAAAACAAATATAATTACGTACAATATAATTGTTAACGATTGATGGAAAATCGTTGTTTGTAATTGTTGGAGAACTCGTAAATCTAAAAATAAAATAAGCCCGATAGCTGCCCAAATATATCCTAAGAGATTTGCTTTTAAAAATTCATTTTTGAACGTGTGGAGAAAAAGCTTAAAAATAGAGATTTCCCTTGAATCCATAGTGAGTTTTCGTATGACAGCAAACAGTGCAACAGTTGCTGGAAACAAACCGAACACAAATAGTCCAGCAATCGAAAATAATAGCCATAGAAGGTTTAACAGAAATAATTTTAAACTCCACTCACCAAAACGGATATACCATTCACTTATATTTTTCACTCATTTCCGCCTCCAAGAATCGAAATTCCCTTAAAATCACTGAAAAGCTACCGACCTTTTGACCAATAGCTTTCCTTTATTCATTCAACCTTTTACAGAGCCAATCATTACCCCTTTTTCAAAGTACTTTTGAATAAATGGGTATACGATTAGAATCGGTAATGTCGAAACGATAATAACACCATATTTAATTTGATCCGCATATCGCTGTGCATATCCACCAGCAGAGCCACCACTTCCAGCCCCTTCAGCAAACACTTGATTCGACAACAAGATATCCCTCAAAACAATTTGTAAAGGCTGTAAACTATAATCTCTAACATAAATTAAACCTGTAAAAAAGTCATTCCAATGCCAAACTAAATAGTAGAGTCCAATAACAGACACAACCGCCTTTGACAATGGAAGAACAATTTTTAAGAAGAAGGTAAAATGACTACATCCATCAATAGACGCTGCTTCATACATTTCCTTTGGTATATTACTTTCAAAAAAGGTTCTTGTAATAATGAGATTGAAAACATTAACCGAGAATGGAACAATGAATACCCACATTGTGTCAATGATTTGTAAATCTTTCATTAGTAGATATGTAGGGATCAACCCACCATTAAAGAACATCGTAAAAACGAAGAAAAACATTAATATCCTTCTAGCTCTGAATTCTTGTCTTGATAACACATATGCTGCTGGCAATGTTAGTAAAAGATTTACTAACGTACCAAGCAATGAATAAATCATTGTGTTTTTATAGCCATTCCAAATCCTAGTATCCTGGAAGATTTCTTGATAGCCAAAGAAACTGATCCCTTTAGGAAAAAGCAGCACCTTTCCTGTCGATACTAATGTTGAATCACTAATTGAAGCGATGACAACAAAATACAATGGATACGCAATGACTAAAAAAACAAGTCCACAAACAATATAAATAAAAATATCAAAAAACAGTTCCGTCGTATTTTTTCCTTTTTTCGTTAAGAGCGCCATACTATCCCTCCTTACTATCCTAAAGGTTTACTAC
>NZ_CADEPK010000106.1 GCF_902829255.1 Metabacillus niabensis
ACACAAGGTATGGGGATGGGATTTTTTTTGTTTCCTCACGCGATTCCCTCAGGGGGTGCAGGTGGTCTTGCGGTTTTAATTAATTATTTTTTTGATATTAATATGGGGCTTGCATTGTGGATTGTGAACTTTTCAATGCTTCTTCTCGCAATAAAGTATCTTGGAAATAGCAGTACTATTTGGACAATGGTAGGGATGACGATTACTTCCCTTTCCGTTTATTTTTTTCAAACTGTTATTAATTTATCTGTAGGAAACGTTTGGACAGACCTATTGTTAGGTTCTATTTTTCTAGGAATCGGTATAGGTCTCTTATTAAGAGAAGGCGTCTCCAACGGAGGAGTTGGAGTTATCGCCTTAATTTTTGCAAATTCAAGAGGTATATTACCAGGTAAAACATTATTTTGGATGAATGGAGTCATCTTTATTATTATTGCTTTTATTGTACGTTGGGAAATCATTTTACAAGCGTTAATTAGTCAATGGATTTCGACGAAAATGGTTGATAGAGTCTTTCGTTATCGAAAAACATAATATTTACACATAATTATATCTGAATGACTCTTTTTTCTTTCCTTTTGGATCCTTTTCCACATGAATTAACGTTATGGCTAACAAGCCTGCAATAAGAGTTAATATCGCTACAGATAAAAACATTCCAGTTCTAGACCATTCTAATAGACGAGTAAAAACTGGTGGACCAATCGCGACACCGAGAAAACGAACTGAACTATATAATGATGTGACAAATCCGCGCCTTTCCTTACCTACTGAACCTGTAATAAGACTGTTAATACAAGGTAATACAAGACCTGTTCCAACACTACTTATGACAAGTACAAGAAGAAAGGGGAATAGCTTTTCAACCAAAACTAATAATCCATATGATATTGTCATGAGAGTAAGTCCTAGAACAATTAATCTCTTCATCAACAGCATATTCTTCCCAATTTTACTTCCGGTAATATAAGAGGTTGTTACCATCACTAATAATGGAATTGCTAATATTAACCCTTTTACAACTCCGTCAATCTTATATGTCTTTTCGAGGACATCAGATAAATAAAAAAGGATTCCGAATAATGTAAAAAGGCAGATAGAACCAGCTAAGTAGACAGTGAATAACCATCTACCTTCATATTTAAAAACAGACAATAATCCTCTAACGTATTTTCCAAAGGGAGGGGGAGCTTGTCTATTTCTTTTCTCCTTTATAAAGATCCAAGTAAGAATTACGGAAACTAAAACAATTGCAGGAAAGGCAAAGAATACTGAATACCAAATTAATAGTCCTAATAAAGAACCTAAAATAGGGGATAAGACCTTTCCTAAACCATTAGATGCTTCAACGATTCCTAGGACCCTGCTTTGCTCTCCACCTTTAAATAAATCTCCTGTAAGAGCCATGGCAATTGGCATACTTCCTGCTGCACCTATCCCCTGCAAAGTTCGTCCGATCAATATCCATAAAAACGGATTGGAAAATTTCCAAGCGGCAAATCCAGCGAGCAAACCACCTAAACCGTATAAAATAAGCGCAGGAATGATAATGATCTTTCTTGAAAAACGATCAGATAAATATCCTAATATTGGAATGAAAAATGCAGCAACAACTGAAAAAACGGTAATTGTTAAGCTAACTTGCATTTGTGATATATTCAAACTGGATTTCATTTGCGGCAAGATAGGTATGAGCATTGAGTTCCCTAATGTCATAATAAGGGGGATTGAACCAATTGCTGTTATGGTCATTCCGTTACTTTTAGCCACTCTCACACACCCTTTATATTTTATTTAAGTTGCAGATTTAACCATTAATGGTGGTGGGACGAGCCAACCTTTTTCTTTGCTTATTTTTAATAATTTTGCTTCGTACTCTGTTCGCTGTACTAAAAATTCATCGAACATTGTTGCGATATCCTCACGTATGGCACTACTAGAAACATAACTAAAAAACATTTTACCTGACATAAGTTCCTTTTGAACAAGAATAGCTATTTCAGGATCATTAAAACGTGCTCCAGCAGGAATATCCTCGACATGTACATCCGGACGGCCTGGAGGTGCAGGTGGTAGCCTGATGCCATTTTGTTTTAATATTGCCTCTGTTTGTTGCTCTTCCTGTTTAAAGCAATTTTCCATTAAATCCTCTAAAAACACTTTTAAATCATGGTCTCCAGCATGATTATCTAGTATTTGCAAAGATACAAGGGTACCTTTTGTTGCAAAGAGGTGTGACCATAGATTATATATTTCTCCGGAATGAAGGGGTTCCTCTTGTGGCTTTCCGCTTAAAATGCCCACTAACACGACCTCCTGTTTGTTTGATTTAGCTTTTATATTCTTTCATAAAAATAAGAAATTTATGTCCTTCCTTTTTCAGGAAAGAGTTTTTATTAGTGATTTTGTTCAAAGAACTCAATTAAATAACATCATTTAAAAAAGAGCACAAAGCTATATAAATTTTTTCATTGTAAGGAAAAATCGGCTAATACTGGAACTTTTTCCATTTTAAAACGTATTAAAGATGAAAGGTCATAAAGTTTCATTTGATACATATGTCTTTGCAGGAAAATACAATGTTCTTTATGATAAGACAAATTTGGAGGGGGTGATATTGTGGATTTCTTTGGTCTATCAATTGAATCGATCTATTTAATTACACTTATTGTAGTTGGTTCAATTACTGTACTGTTTATCTTATTTGGTAACGGTCTTATAGATGTATCAGATGCAGGAGGAGTTTTAAATCCTACGATAATTTTGTCCTTTATTACCATTTTTTCTGCATCTGGGTATTTATTTGAAATGTTTACACCGATTTCGAGCATGCTTATTTTATTGTTTTCTTTGCTTATTGCTCTCATTCTTGTCACAATTCTTAATGTTTTCATTTTAATACCATTATCTAAGGCGGAGGAATCCTTAGTTTATTCCTCAAATTCCTTAAAGGGAAGGGTAGGTAAGGTGATTACTCCGATTCCATTAGATGGGTTTGGTGAAGTGGTTTTAACTGACAAGAGTGGAACAATTGCAAAATCAGCAGTCAGCTTTAATCAAGAAGAAATAAGTGAAGGAGTAAACGTACTTGTTATTGATGTTCAAAAAGGAGTTCTTCATGTGACTCCATATGAGCAATCAACTCATTATAAATTATAGGGGGAGTTTTTATGACATTACTATTATCAGTTATTGGAGTAGTTGTATTTCTGTTAATAGCCTTAATAGCTATCTTTATTACGAAGTATCGTACAGCTGGACCTGATGAAGCACTTATTGTAACAGGAAGTTATTTAGGTAGTAAAAATGTCCACGTTGATGAATCAGGAAATAAAATTAAAATCATTCGCGGTGGCGGTGCCTTTATATTACCAGTTTTTCAACAAGCTGAACCTTTAAGCTTATTATCGAGTAAATTGGATGTAACGACACCTGAGGTATATACGGAACAAGGTGTGCCAGTTATGGCGGATGGAACAGCAATTATTAAAATTGGTGGCTCGATTGAAGAAATTGCAACTGCAGCAGAGCAATTTTTGGGCAAGAAAAAAGAAGACAGAGAGAATGAAGCTCGCGAAGTACTTGAAGGTCACTTACGGTCGATTTTAGGGTCGATGACAGTCGAGGAAATCTATAAAAATCGTGATAAATTTTCTCAAGAAGTTCAAAGAGTTGCAACACAGGATTTAGCAAAGATGGGACTTATTATCGTATCTTTTACAATCAAGGATGTTAGAGATAAGAATGGGTACTTAGATTCATTAGGGAAGCCAAGAATTGCCCAAGTAAAACGAGATGCTGATATTGCAACAGCAGAGGCAGAAAAAGAAACAAGAATTAAGCGAGCAGAGGCTAGTAAAGAAGCGAAAAAGTCTGAGTTAGAGCGGGCAACTGAAATCGCAGAAGCTGAAAAAGAAAATCTCATGAAAATGGCCGAGTATCGCAGAGAGCAGGATATTGCCAAGGCACGTGCAGACCAGGCATATGACCTCGAAACGGCTAGAGCAAAGCAAGAAGTAATGGAACAAGAAATGCAAGTAAAAATTATTGAGCGTCAGAAACAAATTGAATTAGAGGAAAAGGAAATTCAACGTCGTGAACGTCAATATGATTCAGAAGTGAAAAAGAAGGCAGACGCTGACCGTTATGCAGTTGAACAGGCAGCATCTGCAAATAAAGCAAAAGAAATCGCACAGGCTGACGCAAACAAATATCGCATTGAAGCGATGGCAAAAGCGGAAGCTGAAAAAGTAAGAATTGACGGATTAGCAAAGGCTGAAGCAGAAAGAGCAAAAGGTGAAACAGAGGCAGAGGTCATTCGTTTGAAAGGTCTAGCAGAAGCTGAAGCTAAACGAAAAATTGCAGAGGCATTTGAACAATATGGTCAGGCCGCAATTCTTGATATGGTTGTTAAAATGCTCCCTGAATACGCTAAACAGGTTGCAAGTCCATTAGCTAATATCGATAAACTTACTGTCGTTGATACTGGAGGTAATGGCGAGAATGGTGGAGCAAATAAGGTCACTGGATATGCAACAAATTTAATGAGCTCTTTACAGGAATCGTTGAAGGCATCATCTGGAATCGATGTAAAGCAATTACTTGAAAATTTCTCAGGCAAGGGAAATATTCGAGAGAGCATTGATCAGCTTTCAAATGATTTAGTAAAAAGTGAGAAAGTAGAAGATAAGGAAATTGGATAAAAACGTAATATGAAATGAACGGGCAGAACTTTACATGTTCTGCCTTTTATAATATGAAAAGTTGAAGAAAAGTTATGTTTCCAAACTTCCCCTTAATTTGTCTTAATAATTTTCAAATCAATACTTGATAATGCTGTTGGTAAATCAGCAAATGTTGTAATGCCTGTAAAATCAACTCCGATTGAGATTATGGTCTGAGCGATCTCTGGACGAATACCAGTAATAATTGTTTCTACACCAAGCAATCTTAAGGCAGAAATAACTTTAAACAAATTATCTGCGACCATTGTATCAATGATAGGAACACCAGTTACATCTAATATCAAATATTCAAGCTTTAATTTGGAACATTCCTCCATCGTTACTTCTAAAACAAGTTGTGAGCGATGAGTATCAATTTCTCCAATTAACGGAACGACTGCAACATTTTTGTTAATCGGGACAACAGGAACAGATAATTCTTCAAGTGCGGTATATGCAATCTTCATTAAATTATTGTTATGCTCTTGATAGACATTTCCATATTCTGCACTAATTTCGTCGAGTAAAGGGTCGATAATTTTACTTACGTCAAGCATTGTAATTGCTGCAAACTGTTGTTGTTCCAATTCCTCAGTAAATACGTCCCAAATCACTGTTCGATAATAAGCTAACGATCTTAATGCAGTAGTGAGAGTCGTATTATCGACTAAAAAGCTTGCTTCATTATGAGCCCATTCAATAATCTCATTTGAGACATCCTGATTATCAATTAATGATCTTCCTAATAATTCAATTAATTTAGATGAACTTTCATTTCTGCTTTCTTCCAATGTTTCATTCGTTAATAAATTTGCTTGTAGCTGCGTAACATTAGCAGCTAACACTGTCTTGTTTTTCATGATTTTTTGACCAATATAATTTAGTTCATCCTTCATTTTTCCAACTCCCTAAACAATATGTACCTTATATTATGATAACATAATTAAATAAATTGAAATGGCTTTAAAATAGCGGAACTTGAATTTTATACTTAAAGTTGCTCGAATACATGGGGGAGTGTTGGATTAATTCTATAAAGTAAATAGGCAAAGTGAAATTCTATGTTGCCCGAATGAGTAAAAAAATAAAGGGAGGATAAATTTTTATTTACTACAAATAAAAAAACAATAAATATAAGGATATATCT
>NZ_CADEPK010000107.1 GCF_902829255.1 Metabacillus niabensis
TTCAATTCTATTCTTTTTTATATGAAGTATTAACTTGATTTGAAGTTATTTTTGAGTTTCTTAACTTAATTTCATTAAGTAACAAAATATCGAGCTCTTGGCTGCAAGTAATCGTTTCGCTCGAGTTTATTCCATATTGTAAGGCTGTTTTCAATAAGGATTTTCTTTTTAATTCGATACTATTTGTAAACATTTTACGTCTCCATCTCTAAATAATTTATCTATCCTTTTATGAGGACAAGCTTATTATACATCCTTATTCTTAAAAAGTAATAGATTCGATAAAACATGCAAAAAAGATACAAATTTCTACATTTAGGTTATCGTTAACTACTTTTTTTGTGAAGAAAGGGGACTAGAGTAGGATGATTGACGCACATATCCACCTCGACCAATATGATCAAACCGGTATAAAAGAAATGATAAATAAATGGAGTGAGAATGGGATAGCAGGTGTAGTTGCGGTTTCAACGAATTTAAAATCAAGTTATGATATATTGAAGTTAAAGCAGGAGTATCCAAATTTTATCCGAGCAGCAATTGGCCATCATCCAGAGGAACCGCCACCAAATACAAGAGATTTATATGAACTTATTGATTTAGTGCATCAAGAAAGAAAACAATTAGCTGGGATTGGAGAAATCGGCTTGCCTACTTACAAGAAAGAAGAACTATATACGAAATACAGTGAGGAGCAATTTATTGACGTACTTGAAACCTTTCTTCGTGTTGCTAAAAAAGAAAATTTACCTGTTTCTTTACATGCAGTACATGAAGAGGCTAAAAAGGCATTAATATCATTAAAAAAGTTAAAAGTTGAATTGGCTCATTTTCATTGGTTGAAAGCCTCGGCTAGTACTGTCAACGAAATCGTTTCTTCTGGGTATTTTGTTTCTGTAACTCCAGAGGTTTGCTATCGTGAAAGAGACCAGTTATTGGTAAAGCAAATACCACTTGAACAATTGCTAATTGAAACAGATGGTCCGTGGCAGCATGGTGGTCCTTTTTCGGAAAGACAAACTACACCATTATTATTAAAGGAAATAACGACTTGCTTAGCGAATATTCTACATATCAGGTACAATGAATTATTAGAAATAATCTGTCATAATACTAAACAGCTATGGTAAGTGTTTAATTGAATTACATTAAAATTGGAGGTTGTTTATGAAGTTTGTTACTGCAATGATCCATAAAGAATCATTTATAGGTTTAGTACATGGAGAGAGAATTATTGATTTAGCAAAGGCAGAGAAGGAGATATTTGAATTATCCTCTATTCCAAAGTCGCTATATGAGTGTATTAAACTAGGTGATAAATTTGTCCAACATGTAAAGCAAATTGTGGACAAAATCAATGAGGAAGGTTCTGAAGGATTTTTATATCGCATAGAGGATGTTACTATACTTCCACCTATCCCACGTCCAACGAAAAACATATTTTGTGTAGGGAAAAATTATCGTGAGCATGCAATTGAAATGGGTAGTGAAGAGGACATTCCTAAACATGTTATGCTATTTTCAAAAGCACCTACAACGGTGATTGGACATGAAGATGAAATTGATCCACATTTACATATTACGAATGAGCTGGACTATGAGGGAGAGCTTGCTATCGTTATTGGTCAAAAAGGGAAGCAAATAAACGAAGCGGAAGCTATGGATTATGTGTTTGGTTATACGATTATCAATGATCTTACAGCTAGAAATCTTCAAGCACAGCATAAGCAGTTTTTATTAGGGAAAAGCCTAGATACTTCATGTCCGATGGGGCCTTATTTAGTCCATAAATCTGCGGTCTCAAATCCATATGATTTAACATTAACAACTAAGATTAATGGAGAGGTAAGGCAAAACGGGAATACAAAGGATATGATTTTTTCAATTGAGCATGTTATCTCAACTATTTCTCAAGGAACGACTCTTGAACCTGGTGATATTATTGCTACAGGGACACCTGCTGGAGTAGGCAAAGGCTTTAATCCTCCGAGATTTCTAAAGCCTGGTGATATCGTAGAGGTTGAAATTGAAGGTATAGGGGTTTTAAGGAATCGTGTAAAGGAATAACAAGTATTTATGAAAGAAAAAAAGTAGCCGGATTTAATTTGGAAAATTTGTAGACAAGCACTTTATCATGTTTATTATAATGAGCAAATTTAAAAAGTAGACACAAACAGAAATCAATTGATTTTACTATATGAGCAGTAGTTATTTACAAAAGGTTCACTAATTTTACACCTTTTTATGAGGAGAAGAGGTTAACTGTATAAGGTGAATCATGCTAAAATAGGCTTGTTTGGGAAAATAGTTTTTGTGATAGGTTTGTGGTAGATGAAACGTCACGAAAACTTTACAAGGAGGAGAAAATTATGACACATGTACATATTACGTCATGGGTAATTGCTATTATCCTATTTTTTGTCGCTACTTCTTTATTGAAATCAAAAAAAGAGAAGCAAGCAAAAATTGTTTCAATGATCCTAAGAGTTTTTTACATTCTTGTTATCGGGACAGGAGTTCTCATCCTTTCCGGGTTTACAAGTATTGATGGGGAATATATCGGTAAAATCATTTTAGGAATCTTAACAATTGGTATGATGGAAATGGTGTTAGCTAAAGTAAAAAAAGGGAAACCTGCGATGCTATTTTGGATTTTGTTCTTTGTAATACTTATCTTAACCATTTCCCTAGGCTTACGCTTGCCTGAAGGATTTGACTTGTTTTAATTAATTGAGGGTATCTCATCATATGTTTATATGACGAGGTACCTTTTTTGCTTGAGAATTTTTCGCAATCACAAGCTTGAGAAAAATGTTGATCGGAGAAATTTGTGAACCTTCATGTTGTTTTAGTCATAGAGCATTGCTTTTTTAATACATTGATACAATTAGTCGTCTTTCGCCAAAGCTTGTTGTAAATTCAAATCTGTCAGAAGAATGAATCCCGCGTTCGAAATGATGCTGAATGGCGCAAATGGATTCTTCGTTGTCAAATTGAAAAAAAGAAACACCCTTTTTATTTGCTTTGTTTGAAAAAAAGAGCAACTGATTGTAGGAATAAATACAATCATAAGGTGAAAATGATAATGAATTAAGCTGCTTAATGATTTTGACAAAGGTCTCATCAGGTAGTTCCTTTAACATTTCATCAAGTGCAAACGGAAGTGTTTTTCGGATTCGTACAGAATCGCCGCAATTTAATGTAAATAGCTCCCCATCTGTTTTCACCTTTCCTAGACCTAACCAATTCGCACTTTTCCAGCCTTGAGGACTAAGGACTTCAAGTTGTTTATCACCAAGTTCCTCTAATAAAAAAAATTCATCATTCATATCATCGTATATAACATATTGATCCTCTGTTATATCAATTTTACCAATATAGTAGGACCGCTTTTGCTTTAATAATACATCAGAACGCTTATAAGAGCTCATTTCGTAACCTCCAACATTATGTATATCCAATTTGTGTTTTTTAACGGGAATTGATGGAGAAGAAGACAGTATCATCGTTTTAGACAAATCGAACAAATTTTATGCATTTTTTTTAGGACAATTCAACATGTAAATAAAGTGGGCATACAATAAAATCTGGGCAAGGCAATCGGACGTGATATCTGTATCGATAGGTGAAAATTTTATCGGGAGTTGATGCAAGAATGTGTGGAATCACAGGTTGGGTTAACTATAAAGGGAATATCCAAAATGAAGAAGAAACAATAAGTAAAATGACGGAAACCTTAGCAAAGCGTGGGCCAGATGATACAAATATATGGGGAGAAAATCACGTGTTATTTGGTCATAAGCGGTTAGTTGTCGTTGACCCAGAATGTGGTAAGCAGCCAATGATCCGAACGAAGGAAGGGAATAGCTATACGATTTGCTACAACGGAGAACTTTATAATACGGAAGATATTCGAAAGGAGCTACTTGCAAGAGGTTATTCCTTTGTCGGACATTCAGATACAGAGGTATTGCTACAATCATATATTGAGTGGGGAGAAGAATGTGTTCACCACTTAAACGGTATTTTTGCCTTTGCAGTATGGGATTCCGCTAACGAAAAATTGTTCATTGCACGGGATCGAATGGGGGTTAAACCGTTATTTTTCAAAGAAGAAAATGGTTCGTTATTATTTGCATCTGAATTAAAAGCGATTTTAGCACATCCTTCCGTATCTGCAATTCTTGATTATACCGGTTTAGCAGAGATATTTGGAGTTGGGCCTTCAAGGACGCCAGGAGTAGGAGTATTTAAAGGAATTGATGAGCTAAGACCAGCACATGCCCTCGTATATTCCAAAAATGGGTTGAAAATTTGGAGATATTGGAATGTAAAGAGTCAAAAGCATGAAGATTCATTGGAGGAAACAGCTGAAAACGTAAGATTTTTATTTACAGATGCAGTTAAAAGACAGCTTGTATCAGATGTGCCTTTATGTACATTCCTATCGGGTGGCTTAGATTCCAGTGCGATAACTGCAATAGCTGCTAAACAATATCAACTAGAGGGAAAGGGCAATCTTCATTCATTTTCGATTGATTATGAGGATAATGAGAAATTTTTTAAAGCAAATGAGTTTCAACCAAATTCTGATGGTCCTTGGATTAAGAAAGTAAGTGAAGAATTTAACACAATTCATCACCAATGTGTCATTAGCCAGAATGAATTAGTCGATCACCTCATTGAAGCGACGTATGTAAGAGATTTACCTGGCATGGCTGATGTTGATTCATCATTACTTTGGTTTTGTCGAGAAATAAAAAAGGATTTTGTTGTAGGGTTATCTGGAGAATGTGCCGATGAAATTTTTGGGGGATATCCTTGGTTTCATCGACCAGATGATCTATCAAGTCCCGCATTTCCATGGATGCGCTCAACCGATGCGAGAGTGAATTTATTAAAGCCGGAATGGCAGGAAAAGTTAAAGCTAAATGAATATGTTCAAGCACGATATGAAGAAACCGTAAAAGAAACACCATTGTTAGAAGGTGAAACAGAAATTGAAGCAAAAAGACGCCAGCTCTTTTATTTAAATCTCCATTGGTTTATGACAAATTTACTGGACAGAAAAGATCGAATGAGTATGGGAGCAAGCTTAGAGGTTCGTGTACCATTTGCTGATCATCGACTTGTTGAATATGTATGGAATATTCCTTGGGAGATGAAAATGCATGGAGGAAGGGAAAAAGGGATATTACGAAAAGCACTAGAAGGAATTCTCCCAAATGAGGTACTCTATCGTAAAAAAAGCCCTTATCCAAAAACTCATAATCCAGAATATACGCGATTAGTGAAAAACTGGTTACAAACACTTGTAGCGAATAAAGATTCGATATTACATGTTTTATTATCAAAACAAATGCTCCAAGATTTAATTGAATCAGAAGGAAATACATTTAAAGTTCCGTGGTTTGGCCAATTAATGTCAGGACCGCAATTGCTTGCACATCTAGCACAAATTCATGTATGGTTTGAAAATTACCGTATTGATCTTGATGAAAGATAAACTGTTTGAATAAAAAATAAGGCTATCCCACAGAAAGCATCGTCATGGGATAGCCTTATCTAGTTCTAATCTTGTAACTGAAATAGAAGGTTGTTTAGTTCTTTTTAAGTAGTAACTGCTTTCTGAGCAAAACGTTTCGTCATCCAAGCACGAGATTTCCAACGGTAAAGCATTATGATTCCTCGGAACCACTCATCTGCAATAAAGGCAATCCAAACGCCAACGAGGCCCAAATCGAAGTGAATTCCTAATATATAGGCCACTGGAACAGCAATGCCCCACATTGATAAAATACCTACATAGGTCGGGAATTTTATATCTCCTGCAGCTCTTAAGGAACCGATAATGACCATATTAAAGGATCTTCCTGGTTCTAGAATAATTGTTAAGAGCACTAAAAGACCGCCGACCTCTAAAATACGTTCATTTGAAGTGAAAATTCCTAATAATGGCTTAGAGAATATACTAAAGATAACTGCCATTAAGATTGAAATTGTTATCCCAGAATATAGACTTTTTAAACAGCGTTTATAGGCGGATTCATACTCCTTTGCACCAATTAAATAACCAATTAAAATTTGTGTTCCTTGGCTAATGGCAATGCTAAATAACATCATAAACATCATTAAATTTTGCGTATAAACTCTAGTAGTAAGGGCTTCTGTACCTATCATCGTAATGAAAAAAGTGATCGCCATTTGTGATGTGTTATAGGATAATTGTTCACCAGCAGTTGGTACCCCAATACCTAATAGATTTTTAAGATGGTGCATTGGGATATGAATTAAATCTTTTAGCTTGATCGTAAAATATAACCGCTTTTTTAACATATAAAAAATGATAAATAAAGCAATAATACGAGAAACGACCGTTGAAATCGCAGCTCCTTGTACACCAAGTGCAGGTATTCCGAATGCCCCAAATATGAGAACAAAGTTACCGATTACATTTAATAGGTTCATACCAATTGTAAGAAACATCGTGTCCTTCGTATAACCATAGCTTTTTAAGATGGCACTAACAGTCATAATTAATGCTTGAACAAATGAAAAGCCACCAACGATTTGTAAATATGATTTAGCCTCTGGTATTAATTCTTCTGGTAAATTCATTAATCGAAGAATCTCATCACTAGCGATGACAATAGCAACGCTTAATATAAGACTAATTATAAGATTAGCAGAAATGGATACAATTGAAACCTCTTTAGCATCCTTAACATTATTCGCACCTAAATATTGCGTTATAAGAATCGTTGTTCCTGTTGCAATGAAACCAAACATAACGATTAATAAAAATAATATTTGATTTGACACACCGACTGCTGCCACAGAGTTATCCGAATATTGGCTAAGCATCAATGTATCAGCATTTCCCATTAGCATATGAAGCATTTGCTCGATAAAGATCGGCCATGTAAGAGCGAATAATGTCAAATTCCGATTTTTAAATTCTGATGACATTTTTATCAACACCTTTTGAAGTACGTTATTAAGTCTTAATTAGTTTACATACGTTCGTGTATAATAGAAAGAGAGGATTACGATAATTCTTGGAGAAATCCGACTATCAACATTTTTTGAGAAAGACATCATAAAATGTAAGCGTTTATCTCTCTGTTAAGCTCCTAATTGAAAAATTATTGGACAATAAATCTCATAATTTATTATTTAAAGATAAAAATTTTGCTGATAATGATGCATCATACTAGAGTAACTTTGAAAAGGGTGATTGGATATGTCATATATTGAAATGATGGTTCCTCCATTCCCAACATTAATAATGGGGGGATATGCTGTTTTTGAAAAAGGCACAAGGCATTTTAGGAGAACTTTTACAGTATTTGATTTAATCTATGTAAAGCACGGTGAATTATTTATTACAGAGGATGACATTCCTTATACGGTTGGTGAGGGGCAATATATTATTTTAGTCCCAGGATTTGAACATTTTGGCCATAAAGGCTGCTGTGTCAAAACAGAATATTATTGGCTGCATTTTTCGATGCCTAATCATTATGACCTTGTTGAGGATGGGATTGATAATTGGGCAGATATTTTGTTATCAGAAGGTGATATGGAAACTCCTTCTGCTTACCGTTTTTGTCTGCCTTGCTTTGGAGAAATTGAGAATATGAAGTTTGTAGAAAATATTTTTGATAACTTAATGAGTATTAGTCATCAAACACCAGACTATCAATTACGGCAACAATTATATTTTCAAGAATTTCTCTTACATTTACAAAAAGAGGCATGTAAAATTCCTTCTGCAGCAGAGAGAGTTGTTGAAGAAACGGTTAAATTTATTAAGGATCATTATAAGGAAGAATTAAAGAT
>NZ_CADEPK010000108.1 GCF_902829255.1 Metabacillus niabensis
AAGCAGTTACACATACCTGATTAAAATGCTTACCATCAACATTCGGAGGCTTGTTTTCCGAATTATAAAATCCAGTTATTCCATTTGGAAGTTTCATTTCATCACCATTATTTTAATGTTTTTTCCTTAATCACTCACTGCAATATTTACAAGTTAATAGATCGATAATTCAATGCCTTTTCGACTATTTCCTTCGGTGATAAGTCTTCCTCATCCCAAAAAATTAAATCGCTTGGGGCTGGATGAGGTACATTTTTTTCGAATAGCTCAATTTTTTCATTTATTTCATCATCGTTTAATTTCGGGTTAACTATTTCCTCAACAAGTTTTATTAATTGTTCTTTATTTAATTTATCAGTCAAAATGAAAACTCCTTGTCTTTTTGTTTATCTAGCTTTAATCCTTAAATCAAAATTTCCCACAAAAGATCTTCAATCTCAATATTTTTTTACTTTTTTCACTAACAACCTAATATATTAAAAAGGGGTGTTGTTATAAAAAATTTTTTTGCAGGTATTGGGGTTATATTCGTTACGCTTGGATTACTATTATTCGAGGATGTTTCTGAGCTTTTTTATAATTTCATTTTTTCTTTTTCAGGAATTTTACTTATGTGTGTTGGTATCAGATTGAAAAAAATAAGGTAACATAGGCAGTTACTATGCAATATGAAAACCAAAGGATCAGACCCCTCAAATACAATAGACTAATGGTGAGGTTAGTTTATGGTGGGGTCAGACCCTTTTTGTGTTATTCATTCAACTATTCCAATCCGTACGTTTTAACCTGCTAATTAGAATACTTAATCAAAAATAATGAATTTATCGTCTCTCCAAGTTTGAATAAGCCAATCTGCAAAAGGTTTTTCTTCTTCAAATTGTGGATAGTGTACGAATTTTCAAAGACGATAAAATCTTTTTTTGGTGAGGTTAGGTGATCATAATAGTCTTTTGCCGCTTTCGTAGCTGTCATATAATCGTATTTTCCCATAACAATATAAAACGGGATATCTAAGCTACTCACTAAGGTTGTAATATCGTTCTCTCTTTCTTCGGTTAGTAAAATTCCTTGGGTGGCTGAAATACCTCGTAAATAACGAAAACAATCAAGTAAATTATATTCAGGGTTCATTAGAAATCCGATGTAGTAATCCATATTATCATTGATTAACCTTGCTGCTCCTCCATACTTCCGAACCAGATCTCTAGGTGTATGTGTTTCACCATTCTTAATAGAATCTTCAAGAGATTTAAGCTTTTCTACATCCTTTACATTTCCAGCTTGTTCAGCCTGACGAATTGTATATTCAAGGCTATCCACTTCACTTTTCGTATGATTAGCTACTTGTCCAATGCCAATATAAGCTGCATATTTTTCAGGAGCTTTATCTGCAGCCTTCATTCCTATATATGTACCGAACGAATGTCAGATTAATAAAACCTTCTCTTGAGAAAATTCATCTTTTATATAGTTTGTAAGTGCCAATAAATCTTCCACATGTTGATCTGTCGTTATATTCGAGTAATCCTCAAAAAATTGATATGATTTTCCGCTTCCTCTTTGGTCATAGTGGACAATTGTAAAATGCTCCTCAAGGATATCCTGATATTTCCGAACATAAGGAATTTCCGAACACCCCGGCCCGCCATGTACAAATATAATAATTGGATTCGTTTTATCAACACCTCTAATCATTACTTCAAGCTCACTATCATTTATTTTTACTTTCTCTAAGATAGCAATGCTGTTTTCTCCCTTTATACTAGGTGTCCATGTCGGGAAAAAAAGGGCAATAAGGATGAAAAGAAATAGTAATGCACAGAAAACTGACAGCTTTTGTTTACGATTCACACGATAAACTCCTTATCTACCTTTCGCGTATTTACTCTTTTATTAAACTTACCAACACAGATGGCCTATAGCTTTGGAATTACACTACAGATTTTTTCGTTTTTCCAATTTACTAATGAAATAGAATGCTTTCTCATTTGTTGGATTTACTATTATTTATCCTTTAATAGATTCTGGAAAACAATTCAAACTCCTTTTCTATTTAAAATGTTCTAGTAGTATTAGATAATCCATCCAAATGGACTGACTGGTACAAATGTTTAACAAGGAATTTGTATCAAGAAGATAGACTTAGATTCCTATCCTAGACAATATTCAGATTAACTTGCATCAAAAAAACCGCTCCAATCATGAAGCGGCAAAGTCAAACCTTAAAAGATATCGTTTTTATTTACATGCTCTTACAAACTCTAAAAATAATTTAAAGTTATTATCGTCGTGCTTGTAGTTGAACTCAGGGTGCCATTGAACTGCTAAAGTAAATGTTTTATTTGGCATGATAACCGCTTCAATTAATCCATCCTCTGCTTTTGCAGCAGGTACTAATTTTTCCGATATCTTCTTAATCCCTTGATGATGATAGCTGTTCACTTTTAAAGTATCTACTTGAAGAATCTGATAAAGCAATGTATCTTTTGCTATGTATACATTATGAGTCGGTTCAGTATATGGAGGTCTTTGTTTATGGTTAATATCGCTACTAGTTAGTTGAGTCGGTATATCCTGGTATAAGGTTCCACCTAACAAAACGTTAAATAATTGCAGACCACGACAAATCCCTAATACAGGTTTATCCAATTCGACTACTCGCTTAAAAAGAACCTCCTCCATACAATCACGTTCATTGCACATTTCCCCGTTAACATCCGAAATTTTTTCACCATAAAGCTCTGGATTAATATCCTGACCACCTGTAAAGAGAAAACCATCAAAAGTATTTGCTAAACTTAAAATAATCTCTTCATCTGTCGTTAATGGTAGCATTATCGGGATTCCCCCAGCATCCTCTATCCCTTTCATATAACCTGGCAGCATCCAGTAACTATCCTTTTCGTTATCATACAACGGTAAAACACCGATTATTGGTTTTCCCATAACTATTCACTCTCCATTTTCAGCCTTACAATCTCATTATAAATCAAAAAATAAAGCTCTGTTGAATACTCTGTTTTGTTTACTTTCCATGATTCAAAAGTCTTTTTTCAGAAGGACCAATATGTTAATTTTTAAAACCCGATTTCATTTACCAACTCCAACATCTAACAAAAAAAGACCGCCATTGCGATCTCTACTTAAAGCTCTTATTCCGCCACTTTATATTAAGCAATTAATCAATATATAACTCCTCTTTCAGCTTCATCTTCTTTTGTTCTATTTTCCTAATTTTCTTAAATGTAAGGAAAGAGATAACACGGAAATATAAAAGGGGTATTTCTTTTCCCTCTCGATTTTGCTCAATAATTTTTTCCAAAAAACTCCCTCCTAACTAATAATTTCTCCGATTAACATACAAAAGGTTCATTTTTTCACAACCGATTTTCTTAAAACGTCTTTGTAGTTCATCAATTATTTGTTGACCAAGCTTCTTTCCTACTTTAATAAAAATCGTTCTGTTAATACAAATATGAAAAGCAAAACAACAACAAATAACCAGCCTTTTGGTTCGTCCTTGCGAAAATGCTCTACTTCTATAATTAGCATGGTTAAACCAATGAATGCAAGCACATGTTCAAGTAATCCACTTCTCCATAAATATTAAGTCATGTTTTTTAAATCCTTGTTTTTCATAAAAGCTTTGGACATTTTCATTACTTAGTTCAATCAAAAGGTTCATTTTTTCACAACCGATTTTCTTAAAACGTCTTTGTAGTTCATCAATTATTTGTTGACCAAGCTTCTTTCCCTGGTATTCAGGGTGAACCGCTAAGTGGTTTATCCATCCTCTTCTTCCATCAAAACTCCCCATAACTACAGCGATAATTCGATTCTGCTCTTCCAGAACAAAAAATAAATCAGGATCCCTTTTTAATTTAACCTTCAGTCCTTCATATGTATCAGACCGAGAAAGCTTTAATCCAGCAAGCTTCCATAAATCTATTACCGATTCATAATCATTTAAAGTAAATTCTCGAAATTTCATATTTCCTCTCCTACATCATTTCAAATATGATTGAAATAACGATCCCTTGAAAAACAAGGACCACTATTGAACCCCAGCTAATTTTATAATCTTCCTTCTTCATTAAATACGTTTGGCTAATGAAGTTTATGAGGAATAAAACGATGAAAACGATAATAAAGGTAAACCAAAATGGTGATTTAATCATAACCGACATTTTAAACGCCTCTTTAATCAACTTTCAATTTTATTCCAAATTATACCATGATTTTAGATGAAATTTATACTTTTTCATAGAAAGAAAACGATTATCTTGATATAACAGCACATTTATCTCTAAAACTTTGTAAAATGGGATTATAAGGGAATACAGTAGAGAAACACCGATGTTCTTACAAATTCAGCTAAAGTATTACAAGAAATCATAATCGTAAAAGGGAAAGGGAGGAAATTCTATTGCTATTTCATTATCATTTTTGGACTCCTTATGTAGAGGAAACGGAAAAGTTTTATAAGAATATCGGCTTTCGAATCTCTCAACGCATCGGAAAATATCAAGGAGATTTTCAAGCTTTTAACCCACCATTAACGTGGGATGATTTCCGAGATAAATCTATAATTTTCCGTATTATAGAGGCAAGGAAAGGCGCGATAAATATTACCTTTGGCTACGGAAAGAAGATTAAATTTGACCATATTGGCTTTTTAGTCTCTGAAAATGAACAAAATATTATATGTGAGAAAGCAGATAAAATGAATTGGACAGTTGCTAAAGGGGAACGAAGAACGTTTATTACAACACCTTATCATTTTAGGATTGAACTTCAAACGAGCGAAGACATCGTAGATTCTATGAATGACAACATAAAAATACAAAAATTAAAATTAGAAACAAAGAGAAAAGGATTAGAGGATGATCTCTCTATTTTATTTGGTACTCCTATTAAAAATATTCAAACAATAATTGGTAATACAGTGACAATTACCGAGGCTGTTATTAAGGACTCTCTACCTAAAAAGCTAGTTGACCCTAATGGTGTGATAATTTCGAATGAATCACTACATTCTATCTAATAGTATTACATAAAAAAACTTAATCTATTAGGGGAACGGATATTTTCTAACTGATAAATTAAACTGAGAGCCGATAGAGATTACTAGTCGGCTCAACCTTTTTATCTGTCGTTTACATAAACTATATAATTTAAAATAAATCCATTATTACCTATTACTTTTTAATTCTAGAACTATCAAATAAGCATAAATCCGCCACTTGAATATTATTATAACTCCTCTTTAATGACGCGGTGCTAATAACATGACCCCTACACCAACTAAGCATATACATGCACCTATCCAATCATATACATCAGGTGTTTTTTTATCTATTCCCCATCCCCACAGAACTGAAAGAACAATAAACACACCTCCATATGCAGCATACACTCTACCGAACGATGGAAATGATTGAAAAGTTGCGATTACACCATATAGCGCCAATGCTAAGCCCCCAAATACTCCCCAATAAAACGGTTTGCCTTCTCTTAACCATAACCAAATTAAATACCCACCACCTATTTCTGCTATACCTGCTAGTAAAAATAAGCCAATTGCATAAATCATTTCGAACGAACTCCTTTTCATTCTTCTGACAGTCGTTATATCACCGACCTACGTGAACAAACATTTTAAGCTTATTTGTTCACATCTATTATTCACTAACTGTTTTAAAGAAACGATCAGCCTGCCAAGGGAACCCAGCCTGTTAAAAGTGCTCCTCCTTCTTTATCATTTTCCGCAATAATGTCTCCTCCATGCTGCCTGATGATTCTCTGCGATATCGTTAAGCCTAAACCGAATCCACCTGTTGAATAGTTTCTCGACACTTCACCTCGATATAATGGTTCAAATACATGATGAAGTTCATCTGCGGAGAATCCCTTACCTGTATCACGTATTGTAAAATACACTCGGTCACTTTCTTGATAGCAGTGAATAAAAATCCTTCCTTTAGTTGGAGAATGTCTAACTGCATTGTCTAATAGATTGTTCAAAGCTCGTTCTAATAAATGAGCATCGCCGTTAATCATGCAATGGTTCGGAAAATTGCCTTCTGTAATCGAGATATACTTCAGCTGTGCTTGCGGTTTGATGCTGTCTATCGCTTTTTTTAGCACATGTGTAAAGTCGACTTTATTTTCGTTAAATTCTATTTCTGAGTATTCCGTTTTTGTATATGTAAAAAGATCCTCTACAAGTCTATCCAACTGAGCTGACTTCTCTTTACAAACTGCTATATATTTCGCTTGTTTTTCAGGGGAGGTAGCAATTCCCTTTTCTAAACCATCTAAATAGCCACGCAAGGCAAACAACGGTGTCCGTAAGTCATGTGCAACAGAAGCAATAATAAATCTACGCTCAGCCTCCATTTCAACTTGTTTCTGAAATGACTTTTTCAAGCCTGCAACCATCACGTGAAAACCGTCCCGAACCTCAGCAATTTCAGTGATTTCAGATGACGGTAATTGGACATCTAAGTCTCCCTCTGCTATTTTCCGAGCACAATTACTCATCTTTTCAAGAGGTATAAGAATATTTCTTCGCATGAAATATCCGACAATAAAAAAAGCAACTATTAGACCAACAAACGCTGCAATGATTTGCTTAAGTCTCGAATTACTATAATAAATCGTAACCTTACCAGTTACTTGTCCATCCTCAATGAGCGAAAACTGCTCGGATTTCATAAATGATTGTTCGTGGTTGGAAACAGATTGATAGATTGTTTCATTCAGGGCAGATTGAAGCAATACATTCATGTTTGTATTCTCTAGGTGTTTATTCAATCGGTTTTGCCAAACAGGGTCCTTCCAGTTTTTTGAATTTGTTTCGATGAGTTGAACCGTCTCTTTTATATCTGCCTTTTGTTTATCACTTATACCAAAACCGAGCGTCTTTGTTTCAAGTACCTGTGCAGCTACAAAAAAGAGCCAGGGGAATAAGAGGAGTAGAAAAAGACAGATGACCGTAAACTTACGAATGCGTAAAGTTTTCATATTATTCTCCCTTGAATCGATACCCAATGCCCCAGACATTGATTATGAATTGTGGCTGGTTCGGTTCATCTTCAATTTTCTCGCGAAGTCTGCTGAGATGGACGCGAACAGTATGCTTGTCTCCTATTCCATCCCAAAACTTTTCAAGTAATTGGTCATAAGTAAACACATATTTTGGATGTTCGGCAAACAAACGAAGCAATTCATATTCCTTCGGTGTAAGCGAGATGATTCTCCCATCTATAAGCACTTCTCTCGTGGACAAATCGAGTGTAAGTCTGCCATATTTCAATACCCGTCGATCGAACTCCAGCTGTAAGCTTGTGCGCCTTAATACAGCTTTTACTCTCGCAACAATCTCTCCAGGTGAGGCTGTTTTCACGATATAATCATCTCCTCCGAGAGCTAGCCCCCTTATCTTATCAACATCATCACTTCTTGCACTTAAAAATAATATCGGAATATTGCTTTTTGTTCGTATTTCACGACATAACTCAAAGCCATTTTGTCCTGGCATCATAATATCTAGAATGATGCAATCAATTCTTTCAGCAGAAATGACGTCAAGTGCCTGAATAGAATTAAAAGCTGTTTTAACACGAAAACCGTCATTCTCTAAGAAATCCTTTAATAGCTCGACAATACTTTTGTCATCATCAACGACAAGAATTGTATGCATTTCCTTCACAACTATCCTCCATTTTCATAAAAGCATTTTCCAACTAAAATTAATCGAAATCCACCTTTAGTTTATCATTTTACAAACAGGGAACAAGCATTGTCAGTCGTTTTGTGATGAATCGTTATTGTTTTGTGACTTTTTTGTAGCTACGTCTGAGATATTTAAACGTTACTCTTTTGTTGTGGCATAAACGGCTAATATGTCAGTTTGTTCATTTAACAATTTGAAGGAGGTTTTCTTACATATGAGTACATTTAGTACTTTATATTGTCTTACACTTTTCTGTTTTGTAGCGATTTTTGTCATTAAAATGCGAGATCGATCTAGAAATACCATTCAACATGACCGGCAGCTCTCCTCAATTCTTAAAAAACGATTGGCTGAAGGAGCGATTGATGAAATGGAATATCAAAGATTGATAGAGATTCTTACAAAAAAATAAAAATATTTAACCGAAACAAATGCAAAGAAATGTTCAGAGAATGGAGGCATTATAGATGAATGTTCAAATCGTCTTATTTAATGGATTTGATTTATTAGACGCGATTGCTCCTTTTGAAGTGTTTACTGCTGCTAATATGTACTCAAATGATGAGATCGTTGTTAAGCTTGTGTCTGCTGAGGGCGAAAGAATGGTAACGAGTGGAGTTAACAAGCTTAAACTCCAGGCAAGCGATAAACTTGATATAAGCTGTAAAGGAATCATTCTAGTACCAGGTGCATCTGGTTCTGTTGTAGGGAATGAGCTAGATTCAATACCAATGAAATTAAAACAGGCAACCGAGACAGAGTTAGGTCCTTTACTTAAACAAGCGATTCACATACCTGAAATCTTACTTGCAACAGTTTGCGGCGGTTCCCTCATTTTAGCAATGGATGGTTTATTAGAAGGGCGCCATGCTGTTACACATCATATGGGAATGGAGGTTTTAAGTGCTACAAACGCGATTCCAATCCATGCACGCATCGTTGATGATGGGAATCTTATTACAGGTGGAGGGGTTACTTCTGGTCTTGATGTTGCACTTTACTTAGTTGAGCGTGAGTTAGGTCCACGTATCGCCCATGCGGTAGAACAATTATTTGAATATGAGCGTAGAGGAACGGTTTGGAAGCCTGAAGGAATATCACCTAAAGAAAGCCAACAAGAAGATTCAATTGATGAAACGCATGAAGATTCCTTCCTTGAACCAAATAAAAAAGTGAACTTTCAAGGAAAATGGATACAACCATTACAACTCCGCTCGGAAACCTTTCCGTTCTATTTGATTTAGCATTAAAAGATGGACAAATAGTTGGAACTGCAAAGCAAGGCGAAGACGTTGTGTCATTAGACAATCTTCAATTTGCTGGGAACCAATTAAAATGGTCTATGAAAGTTACAAAACCATTGCGACTCTCTTTAAAATTTTGCGTTAATATCGAGAAAAATAAAATGTATGGGGAAGCAAAAGCTGGGCTGTTGCCTACATCAAAAGTAACAGGTCATCGTGATTTGTTGACAGAGGAAAGCCGCCATGAAAAAAACGATTAAAGTAATCATCGTGATCTTCTCAATTATGTGGGTCATGCATACAAGTTCAAAAAATTTTATAGTTGATCCAACTTTCGAAAAGTTTATTGCACGAAAGGATCAAATTTTAACGAATGAATGGCTATGGGGAATGATGATTCGGATTCATATCGTGCTCGCCATTCTCTCACTTATAACCGGTCCGCTAGGTGTTATAAAGGCTATTCGAGTAAAGGCTCTAAACTTTCATCGTTGGAATGGCCGGATATATGTCCTATCAATCCTTTTAAATTTCATTCCAGGTATTTATGTCTCCCTCTTTGCAACAGGAGGCTGGCTAAGCACGGTAGGATTCTTGATTTTAAATTCGTTATGGCTTGGAACAACGCTCAGAGGTTATCTTCTTATTAAGCGCCGAAACATTGTTTTACATAGTCAATGGATGATAAGAAGCTTCTTTCTTTCATTTGCCAATATGACAATCTATATCATTGTTTCATTAACACATTATGTTATGAACTTTTCTTATGGACACTCCTACACGATAGCTGTTTGGCTATGCTGGATAATGAATCTACTATTAGCAGAAATCATCATTAGAAAGAAAATAATCGGTTAAAACTAGTTCAAACATATGGCTAAAATAACATTTATTCAGAATGTGATAAATGTTATTTTAGCCTTAGTTTCCTTTTAAAAATTGTCCAAGAAAGCTCTTTATTATAAAATACTTGAAATTCTTTTTAGGAAAAAAATAGTTATTAAATTTAAAAACTAATCCTTTTCTCTAAACAAAAATGTGGTTTATGATTATAGATTAATTGCTTATATTTTTCTAAATCCTAAAGAGCTCCAAAGCTGGATGCCTTGCACGTTGATTTCGTGTACAGCTAAGGAAATTATCTTTTTACCTTTATCTAATATTCTCGTTTCAAATTGAGAATATATTTTTTCGGCTAATCCGCTTCCCTGGTATTTTTTGTGAATAACAAACAAACGTACAACCTCTAAATCTACACTTTCCCGAAACTCTTCTTCAACATCTTGTTTATCAATAGCTTCTTTACCTTTAGCTATCAAATTGTATGTTGGATTAGAGTTCATCATATCGATTTCTATATGCTTTTTATCAATCGTGTTTAATTCGAAGTGAATCACTTCTCACAATCTCCTTTAAAACAATATATTAAATACTAAGAAACTATTTATAGACTACTCAGATGCTCATGAATCAACTTCCATTCATTTGTTGAATCCTTTATAAAAATATTTGTTGCTCTTCCACTTCCCGAAACAAATGTACCGTTATGAAAACCTTGATAATGATATGTATAAACACATGTTGCTGTGTTATCGTCAACAGTTATCCACTTAACGTCATTTGCTGAATATACCTCATCCTTAATTACTTCCCACGCATTTTCAAAATAAGCTTGAATTTCGTTAATCGTCGAACAAGTTTTATCGGTAAACCAGTACAATGCATTCTCGTGAAGCACCTTTTTAACATTTTGAAAGTCATGGGAATTTGTCGCTTCTATATATTGCTTTAACGCGTCTTGATAATCCAAATTTTGTACCCTCCACTCTTAAACTTCACTACAATTACTCTTTTAGTCCATTAATCTATTTAAAACTACACATCAGCACTTAATAAATTGCCATCATAATCAAAATGAGTATGTATTCTATGTCCACCAAATAAATCGCCATCATCATATTCACAATAAAAATCATTTACTCGAATGACGATATCATACAGAGTAAGCGCTTTTTCAAATTGTTCCTTTGTTACATCATATTCTCCTGCTTCGACAGCATCCCAGTCTAGATTTTCATCATCCTCATCATACTCTGGCCAAAAATTATTTTTATAAGCAATCAATTTCTCTACAATGGCTTTTTTAGCATTTTTATCAAATTCCTCTAGGCGTATAAAAAGCTTTTCTGCGCTTTTTTTCATCTCTTTAACATCTACACCTTCATGACTAATATCCAATTTCCAATGTATTTTTCCTTCATGTGCCTCATATGCTTTCATTTGCTCATTGTATGTAAATACCCCAATAAGCTCACTTTTTATTGATTTTTCCATCTCCTACTTCCCTTCCTTTATTCTCATGTTTCTCTCTTTACATGTCGCATTTCAGCACGAGAATAATGAAGATTACTCTTTGCGTTTTCCTATTTCGCCAGCAATTAAATACCCTTATATGTATAGAAAGAAATGGTACGAGATTCATCTTGCTTATTAATCAAAATAGACAGGCTCTTGGGGATTATGTAAATGTTTAAAAGCTAATTGAATTTGAGATTCTGTATTTCTTGCTATAGATAATGTTGGTAGTTTATTTTCAGCAAAAAACTCGACAGCACTCGTTTCAATTCCTTCCTTTGCTTGCCCGCCAATTATTTCACATTGAATAAATAGCTTATATACGTGGTACGGGGAAGGAGGATGTGGGTGACACTTCTTATCAAATACAGCTATTAATTTTTTTGCTTTGACATCAAATCCTGCTTCTTCCTTTACTTCTTTTGCAGCAACTTCACTCGGAGTTAATCCAACGTCACCCCAGCCACCTGGCAAAGACCAATCCCCATCAGTAGTTTCTCTTACCATTAAAATTTTGTGATCCTTAAAAACAACAGCCCGAATATCTACCTTTGGGGTGGCATAACCAGTTTCATTAGCAAACAACTCTTTAATAACCGTCTTATCAATATCTGTTTGCTGTGACATCATTTCAACGCTAATATTTCTAATCAATTCAAATCTTTCCAGATCATAGATATCCTTTGAATATGTTAATCCTGCCTGTGCAATAGCTTGTAGCTGCTTCGCCCATTCAAGCCATTTAGGTTCCATTTACCGTCACCACCAATTCGATTATACCTAATATTACCATAATCCCTTTATAACCTTAAACAGCAGTTTATTGTTCCATTCTGCTTCATTTGTCGATAAAAACCGAACTTGCTCCACCATTGGAATAACAATCTTAAAAACTATGCTACCTCTCTAAAGTACTATTATTTTTATATTTATTTTTGTAAGCTAATGGTGTCATATTTATCGTCTTTCGAAATTTATCAATGAAATAGCTTGTACTGTTAAACCCAACTCGATATGCAACATCTGTAACATTAGCTTCGAATTGTTGCAGTAAAATTAAACTTTTTTGAATTCGATAATCGGTTACGTACTTCATGGGAGTTTTCTTTAAGATTCGTTTGAAATAACGGCAGCATTCGGAACGACTTATTTGACCCGCCCGTGCAATATCCTCTAAGAGGACCTTCTCTGCATAATGCTGATGGATCCAATTTAACATCTGCTTCATCCGCTGATTCTTAACCACTTCTACCTGTTCGTATTCTAGTTGAATTCCATTCTCTATCAGGTTTTTCCAAATTAGTGTTAGATGTACACTTATGTCCATTTCATAATATCGAGGTTTTTGATTTATCAGTTGATTAATTTGCAAAATCGACTCTAAAATATTCTTCGCCCAAAATTCTTTTGAAACTAATCGTATATAAGAAATATTTGTAGCCTGTATATAAGGGTTTACATAGATTGTATATAGCTCTTGTGATAATACGAAGCTCGGAGAAACATTTAAACAAATATAGACACAACCTGAATTATTCTTTTCTTTTGCCATGTGCAGGTAACCACTATTTATAAAAAGCCCCTCTCCCTCTTGAATCGAAACATTTTCTTCATTTATTTGAAATATTGCCTCTCCTTTTACAACGAGAACAAATTGAAATTCATCATGCCAATGAAGTGGTATATATCCATTTATATTCTGATTAATCGTTGTTTCGTAACATGCAATTGGTAGTACAACCGTGCGATGTTCAGTTAATTCTCGTAAACTTTGGTCAATCCGAAAATCTTTAATTTGCATACCTCCACCTCAATATTTTTATATTTTTACATTTGATTCTTGTATTAATTAAAGGGATTCAAACTTATCATTTAAAAATATAACATTATTTTTATATTTTAAGGTGGAGAATCAATAATGAGCAGAAGAAAGGGAATATTTCTTGTTCTAACCGGTGCTATATTTTGGGGGATTGGTGGCACAGTTGCAAAAAAGCTTTTTCTACTCCAAATCGATGTAGACTGGCTTGTAACAACTCGATTACTCATAGCTGGTTTCTTACTCTTGGCAGTGCAATTTTTCAGAAAGGACCGTTCCCAAATACTTGGTGTTTGGAAAAAGAGAAGGGATGCTATTCAATTATTGATCTTCGGTTTACTTGGTATGCTTGCAGTTCAATACACATATATGGCTTCCATTAAACATGGTAATGCAGCTGTTGCAACACTATTACAGTATTTAGCACCTGTAATGATTATTGTATACTTAGCTTTACGCAAACAAGCTGCTCTAACACGAAGAGATTTGTTATCTGTTTCGTTGGCTTTAATTGGTTGTTTTTTCTTACTAACTAACGGATCTATCTCTCAATTATCTGTGCCATCACCTTCAATCATTTGGGGGATCTTATCTGGAATAGCTTTAGCCTTTTATACTTTATATGCGATTCCTTTATTGAAACAATACGATTCCCTTGTCATTGTTGGCTGGGCTATGATTATTGGTGGTTTTGCATTAAGTTTTATCCATCCACCATGGTTAATAGAATTTAAAAGCTTACCACTAGAAGTCTATTTATATTTAGTTTTCGTTATCATTTTTGGAACCATGATCGCCTTTTGGTTTTATATCGAAAGCTTACAAAGTCTACTACCTAAAGAATCGAGCCTTCTAGGAAGCATAGAGCCATTAGCAGCTGTTATAACGACAGTCTTTTGGTTAAAAGAGCCCTTTGGACTTTTTCAATGGGTTGGTACAAGTTGTATTATCTTAATGATTTTATTATTGGCTTTGAATAAAGGCTCTTCTCAAAAGGCCCATTGATGAAAGTAAAGTCTCTAGTTTTGCAAAGATAAACTTTCTTAACCTACTACTCATTTATTAATTTTCCAAAACGGGATGATAGAAAATGAAAAGGCGCCTTTTAATGATAGATAGGCGCCTAACTTATCAAACCGTTCACTCATTTTTCAAAAGAGTAAAATGGTTATGCAATTCCCGTTCATTTATCGATATCCTAGTGGTAAGATCCTTCGTTCGCAACACAAAATCTTTAACACCGATAAACTCAGACTCTGCGATTAAATAAAATTGAGTTCCCTTTTTTATCCCTTTAAAGTTATTTTTCAGCTTATATACCTTCATTCTCTTTCCTAGCTACTCCCCTTTAAATCGATTAATTGAAAACTGAGAAATATCTATATCATTCTCTCCTGAAATAATTAAATTACTTAAGGCTTGTCCAACCGCACTGCTAAATTTGAATCCATGTCCTGAAAATCCTGCCGCTATCGCAACGTTGGAATACTTTGGATGCAGATCGATTATGAATTTCTCATCAGGTGTCAGAGTATACATACAGGTTTTTCCATACTTCAGCTCTCCAGTATTAGGGATATATTGATGCAAAAATCCAACTAAATCACCTTCATCCTCTTGCTTCTCCCCAAATCCTTTCATTGCTTCATCCGGATTTATTTGCTCTCCTCCATCATGGCGGCCAACCTTTAAGCCAGAACCATCAATACTCGGGAAGCCGTAATAAAGTCCTTGAGGTGTCTCAAAGGCAAAGGCAGGAAAATGGTGATGATGATAAAGCGCTTCTTTAGCATGAAACCATGCAAATGTCTTTCTCACAGGTGTAAGTGGAACATCCAAATCCAACATTGAAAGGAGGCTCCCTGACCATGCTCCTGCAGTAACTACTAACGAATCCGCGGAAAGGATCTTATCATCTGTCTTGATTGTGACAGCATCATTTTGAACGGCAATGTCCTTTACTCTACTATTTGATAGAATCGTAGCACCGTTTCTTTCAGCAAGCTCTTGGTATGCTTTAATGCTTTCCTCACATTTTAATACTCCAGACGTAGGTTCATAACAGCCGATAAATTCATTAGGTAACGTAATTCCAGACCAACGCTGATGAATTTCCTCCGAATCCATTACATCAAGTGGCAATGAATACTTTTCAGAGCTTTTCATAATATTTTGAATAAAATCTGACTTTTCCTTCCCAACATTGAGGACTCCTGTTTTAATAAACACTTGTTTTCCCGTTTCCTTTTCTAATTCATCCCATAATTGTTGAGCTCTAAGAATGAATGGGACATATTCCTCTCCCTCAGCATATGCATAGCGAATAATTCTCGTTTCACCGTGATGGCTTCCTTTATTATGTGGTGGATTAAAGGAGTCTAACAATAACGTTTTTTTCCCACTCTTTGATAAAAAATAACCTGCTGCCATTCCCATTGAGCCTGCACCAATAACGATTACATCATACTTCATATTTATTAACCTCCAAAACGAATCAAAGACACGTTTATATTCATTAAATTATAATCGATATGCTACCCTTGCTTAAAATAAATTTTTATTAATTCCGAGTATATTACAGAATTCGGTTATTTTTTATCATTCAGTTCGTCCGCAAAAGACATTTTCAATAAATGAATTTAGATTTCCCAAGCATCCTTTAATAGGCTAATGCCTGTATCAATTTCCGCTTCTCGCAAACCTCCAAAGCCTAACAAAACTTGGGGGCTGCTATCTATAACACCATCATAATAGATTGATAAAGGGTATACCTTTACGCCAGCCTTTAACGCTTTTTTTATTAACTCCTCTTCGCTCATCCTATTTTTTACCTCTAACACAATGTGAAGTCCGGAATTTTCTCCTATAACCTTTACCTTATTTCCAAAATAGCGTTTGATCGACAACATTAATACTCCATGCTTTTTACGGTAAAGAGTTCTCATTTTATTTAAATGACTTTGAAAATACCCCTCTTTCATAAAACGATATAGGGTTTCCTGATGGAGCCTTGAAGCCGTTTGCTTATATATTGTAAAGCTTTCCTGATATGGATGAATAAAAGATGGTGGTAATACTATATAACTTATCCGAATAGAGGGAATCAACGACTTAGAAAATGTTCCTAGGTAAATCACCCTTCCTTTTGTATCGAGCCCCTGTAAGGAAGGGATTGGCTGGCCTTTGTATCGGTATTCACCATCATAATCATCTTCAATGATAAACCCGTTGTTCATCTCAGCCCATTTTAACAATTCCAATCGGCGTGATATCGGCATGATCATCCCGTTAGGAAATTGATGGGATGGTGTCACATAAACAACCTTAGCCTCGCTATCGATTAATTGATTAATCTCTATACCGTCACGTTCTAATGGGATTGGGACTGTTTTTGCTCCTAAATTGTGCATAACAGCTTTAATGCGATGGAATCCAGGATTCTCAATACCATATAAATTGTCCTTCCCAATTAACATCACTAATAATGCGATAAGCATCTGAGTACCTGCTCCGATAATAATTTGGTCTGCTTGGCATCGAACACCCCTTGATGCATATAGATGCTTTGCAATTTCTTCTCTAAGAGGCAGCTCCCCTTGTGGATTTCCTAGCTGAAACAATTCTCCTTGATCCTCATATAAGGACTGTATCGTTATTTTCCTCCACAATGAATATGGAAAATGATCAATATCTACATTCCCTGAATTAAAATCAAAATTAATCGTTTCTTCTCTGTTATCTACTTGCTCCCATTGTTTGGGAGCTATTTCCTCTGATGATAGTTCATTTTCAAATGCTGTAACAAATATTCCCTTCCGCGGTTTACTTTCAATGTATCCTTCCGCATTTAACTGCTCATAGGCCGTTTGAATCGTATTTAAGCTTAAGCCAAGGTAAGAGGAAAGCTTTCTTTTGGACGGCAGTCTTTCTCCAGGCTTTATTCTTCCACATACAATTTCTTGCTTTATGTAATTTGCTAATTGAATATAAAGCGGTGTGTTATCTTTTCTATTCAAGTATGGTGTAAGCTCAATCACATTTTCCCACCTCTTAATCTGGTACTGTTAAATTCACCATAACTGATACTTTTGATTATACCAGTTTGTGGTTTAATAATCATAATTTCATTTAGGAGTTGAGAGTATGATGCAAAATACAACTTTCATTAAGGAACTGAAAAATTTGCAGGAGTGGAAGGAAGCCTATCCAGTCATGAAGTTGCTAAGAACCGCTCTGGATGAGGACAGTTATCTTCAATTAGTACACGAAGCAACAGAAAAAGAAAATTATAAAATAGCTGCATTATATCATAATGAAAAAATTGTTGCCGTAGCAGGCTTTATGCCGATGATCACTCTGTACAATGGCAGGTTCATCTGGGTTTGTGATTTAGTTACAGATATTGCTTATCGCTCAAAGGGATATGGTGAAGCACTTTTGCGTTATGTCCATAGCTGGTCTCAGGAGAATGGCTATGATCTTGTTTCCCTCTCCTCAGGGCTACAACGATTAGATGCACATCGTTTTTATACAAATAAAATGGAATATGAGAAGGTTAGCTATGTTTTCTTAAAAAGGCTATAAATCCTTAATTCTCTTATGTACGAGAAAAATCCGAGAAGATTATTGACCCTAACTATACTAATCTGGTAGTCTCATAGATATTAAAAGAAGCGTTAGTAGTTGGAATTAGTACAACTTCAGGC
This sequence comes from Metabacillus niabensis, assembly GCF_902829255.1. GTDB lineage: Bacteria > Bacillota > Bacilli > Bacillales > Bacillaceae > Metabacillus > Metabacillus niabensis. The sequence continues at coordinate 17,863 of NZ_CADEPK010000108.1, forward strand.
ATTTCAGAGGATGTAATCAACGATTATGAGACAAACAAAGTTGGCTTCAATGTAATGTAATGTAATACTGCTAGTGAAATATTACAAGAGTCAATGTGAGTTTAGAAAAAATGGGGTTAAAAGAGAAAACTAAAATAAAAAGTGATAGGATTTGATAGTAAAATATGGTGAGTGCTCCTAATAATATAAATTTTGAATATCAATTCATTAGTAATAAAGGAATTATTTCCAATAAGCTTAGAAGGGACGTCCCTTCCATTTTAGCTGTCGAGGCCATGCTTACAATCAAAATCAATGACGAAATATATTTTCAAGCCGAGCTTCCTATCCTAGAGTTTTATAAGGCTTTGTTTAAATGGAAGGAAAATATATCAAAACATCATATACCGGAATTTCATTACTATACTATTGAATATGACGATTACGAGGATGGTGCGATTATTTCATTACTCCCGTTTTCTAATAAGGCTAGAATTAAATCGATATGGGCAGAATTAGATATTGATAATGTCTTTGAGCTAAATTATATTGTTCCTCAAGTTTGTGCCTTGGAGCAAAAGTTAAGAAAAGATATAGAAGAATACTATGGAATCGACTTAAAAGACTTTATGAAACATATTCCATATAGTTTAAATAGACATTAAGTAAAAACGCCAACTATGAACGAAATGAGTTGGCGTTTAATTTCAAAATTAAGAATAACAGGATTGAATTCTCTACTAAATAACTTCAACAAAACTTGAAACATCTTAGTTACAAAAGTTATAAATCAAGACCAAATTCGATATTGATAAATAACATTTTATAACCCAATTCTTTATATAAAGCTATTGCCTTTTGATTTTCTCCAAATACACCTAGTGTAGCTTCCGTTTTCCCATTGCTTTTTAGAAACTTTAAAGCCTCTGTAATAAGCGCTTTCGCCATTCCTTTTCGTCTCCACTCATGTAAGACAAAAATATTCTCTGTCGCGCTTCTTTCTTCATCTAATCCCCAGGTCATGACACTCCCGACGATTTTGTCACCAGCAAATGCTGTGAACGTATCCCATTCAGAACCGTTCTTTGTCCATTGCAGTCGATTTAAGCTCCATGATACTCCATTATCATCACTTTTAGCCTCAGCTCGCAAATATTCCTCTTGTTCAGCTTCAGTATCCATTTTCCAATTGATAATTTTCATATGATCTGAAATTGGGAAATTCGGAATTTCCTCTGTTAAATCACGTTTCATAATTAGATGGTTTCGTATCACATAAAAACCTTTTGCGAGGAAATAATCCATTTCATCTATTTCATCCGAAGGAATCGTATGACTGATAGTTACATTTTTATCAGGATATTGGTTCCTTATCTCATTCGCTCTATTTAATAAAGTAGAAAAC